>JAQGLQ010000268.1 GCA_028292785.1 Noviherbaspirillum sp.
GTAGTAACTGATATATTGCAGAGCCGCGGCAACCGACTCGATAAGGTCTTCCTGCTTGATGATGGTCATGTTGGTCCTGCTGGTTTTTAGTGTTTAGTGATTAGTGGGGGGGATGTCTGGAGGTGCTCGGTATGCTGGCCATGATGCGGTCGCTATAGGCGATCGCCATTGCGGAAAGCAGGAACACCACATGGATGCCGGTCTGCGCGATCAGCGTCTTGGCGTCGTACGCGCTGGCATTGATGAATGTCTTCAGCAAATGGATCGACGAGATGCCGATGATCGCCGTCGCCAGTTTTACCTTCAGCACGGATGCATTGACATGCGACAGCCACTCCGGCTGGTCCGGATGGGCTTCGAGATTCATGCGCGACACGAAGGTTTCATAACCGCCGACGATGACCATGATCAGCAGGTTGGAAATCATCACGACGTCGATCAGGCCGAGCACCACCAGCATGATGGTGCTTTCGTTCAGCTTGGTGGGGCGTACCGCGCCATCGATCGCCACGGCATTGAGGATATGATCAAGCGCGGCCTGGTTGCCCATCGCGGCGCCAATGAGGTCAGTCAGTTCAACCCAGAAATGAAAGACATAGACGCACTGCGCGAGTATCAGTCCCAGATACAGCGGCAGCTGGAGCCAGCGGCTCATGAATATGAAATTCGGCAGGGGGCGGATGGGGCGTGCAGCTCTTTCGAGTGGAGTATCGTCTGTTTTCATCAAGTGTCTTGTAGGGTGCGGAAGAGAAAAAAAGAACTGTAGCATTTTACACGCGCTGGCGGCTTCCTCGCGGCAAGCGCAGTGGACGAAGAAGCTCTGCATCGGCAATCCCGATGCCTGAATGACAATCACATGCGGGGGCGGGCGGCACCGCAGTGTGCACCTTCCGGAAACAGAATGGTTCCGTCGATTTTCTTGTCAAAAAATATATGTAAGGCCCGAGTAAGCGTATAGAGTTAACGTCGGAACAATTTATTTTTCAACGCGGAGACCGCCATGGCAGACATCGAAACGCTGAAACAAGAAGAGCGCGTATTCAACCCGCCGCAGGATTTTGTCAAAAACGCAAACATATCGGGCATGGGCCAATACGATGCCATGTGCGCCGAGGCGGCGCGGGACTATGAAGGCTTCTGGGCCGAACTGGCCCGGGAAAATCTGCACTGGGAGGTGCCGTTCACCAAGACGCTGAACGAATCGGATGCGCCCTTCTACAAATGGTTCGAGGACGGCAAGCTAAACGTTTCCTATAACTGTCTCGACCGCAATCTGCAGAACGGCAATGCCGCCAAAACCGCGATCATCTTCGAAGCCGACGGCGGCCAGATCACCAGGGTCACCTACAAGCAATTGCACGAGCGCGTCTGCAAGTTCGCCAACGGACTGAAATCCCTGGGCATCAAGAAGGGTGACCGGGTGGTTATCTACATGCCGATGTCGATCGAAGGCGTCGTGGCAATGCAGGCTTGCGCGCGCATCGGCGCGACCCACTCGGTGGTGTTCGGCGGCTTCTCCGCCAAATCGCTGCAGGAGCGCATCGTCGACGTCGGCGCGGTCGCAGTGATCACCGCCGACGAGCAGGTCCGCGGCGGCAAGCACCTGCCGCTGAAATCCATCGTCGACGAGGCATGCGGTCTGGGTGGCTGCGAAAAAGTGCGGAACATCATTCTTTACCGGCGCACCGGCGGCAGCGTCAACCTGAAGGAAGGCCGCGACATCTGGATGCACGAACTCGTCGACAACCAGTCCGACGTTTGCGAGCCGGAATGGGTCGAGGCGGAACACCCGCTCTTCATTCTCTATACTTCGGGATCGACCGGCAAACCCAAGGGCGTGCAGCATTCGTCCGCCGGTTACCTGCTGTGGGCGATGCTCACGATGAAGTGGACCTTCGACATCAAGCCGAACGACATTTACTGGTGTACCGCAGATATCGGCTGGGTCACCGGCCACAGCTACATCACCTACGGTCCGCTCGCGGTCGGCGCGACCGAAATCGTGTTCGAAGGCGTACCGACCTATCCGAACGCCGGCCGTTTCTGGCAAATGATCCAGGAACACAAGGTCAGCATTTTCTACACCGCTCCCACCGCGATCCGTTCGCTGATCAAGGCGGCCGACGCCGATGCCGACGTCCACCCGAGCAAATACGATCTGTCGAGTCTGCGCCTGCTCGGCTCGGTCGGCGAACCAATCAATCCAGAAGCCTGGATGTGGTACTACAAAAATATCGGTGGCGAACGCTGCCCGGTCGCCGATACCTTCTGGCAGACCGAAACCGGCGGCCACATGATCACGCCGCTGCCCGGCGCCACGCCGATGGTTCCCGGCTCGTGCACATTGCCACTGCCGGGCATCATGGCCGCGGTCGTCGATGAAGCCGGCAACGAACTTCCGAACGGGCAGGGTGGCATACTGGTCGTCAAACGTCCATGGCCCGCGATGATCCGCACGATCTGGGGCGATCCCGAGCGCTTCAAGAAGAGCTATTTCCCCGAAGAGCTCGGCGGCAGGATGTACCTCGCCGGCGACGGCGCGATACGCAACGAGAAGACCGGATACTTCACCATCACCGGCCGCATCGACGACGTCCTCAACGTCTCGGGCCACCGCATGGGCACGATGGAAATCGAATCCGCCCTGGTCGCCCATTCCATCGTCGCCGAAGCTGCGGTTGTCGGCAAGCCCGATGCCACCACCGGCGAATCGATTTGCGCCTTCGTCGTCCTCAAGCGCACCAGGCCCGAAAACGACGAAGCCAAACAGATCGCCAAGGAGTTGCGCGACTGGGTTGCCAAGGAAATCGGCCCGATCGCCAAACCAAAGGAAATCCGCTTTGGCGACAACCTCCCGAAGACCCGCTCCGGCAAGATCATGCGTCGGCTTTTGCGCGTCCTCGCCAAAGGCGAAGAAATCACGCAGGACGTCTCGACGCTGGAAAATCCGGCCATTCTCGAGCAACTGAAGGAAGCGCGTTAGGTCCCTGGCATCCTGGAAAAGGGCAAAAGGCCGGTGCGGCGGCAGGCTGCGCCGGCTTTTTCTTGGGCGTAACGGGCGTGTAGAGAGTAAAACCGTGCAATGCGGTGAACTTTTGCTATAATGTGCGGCTTCGTGAAAGCAGGTCCCATGCACGAAGTCCGAATTCAGGAGAGATGGATGAGTGGTTTAAGTCGCACGCCTGGAAAGCGTGTATAGGTTCATAGCCTATCGGGGGTTCGAATCCCCCTCTCTCCGCCACCAATGAAAAAGCTTATTAAGCTATTGATTTAAAAGACTTTCCAAGTTCTATCCATTATTAAGTTGGAGTAGGAATTTGGAGTAGTCTTCGGTTTTCAACCCCATCTTGGTTCTCCCGTACAATCGAAATTGCCGTAGCATCTTCAGGTAATCTATTTCCTTTTCGGAAGTTATCCATCGCAGGTAGTAAGGTCAGATTGTTTTCCACATGCAGGCCACAAACTGTTTTGCCTTGCAGGGGAATGACGTGATC
>JAQGLQ010000276.1 GCA_028292785.1 Noviherbaspirillum sp.
TGACCATGGCGATCATGCCGAATCCGGCGGTGGAGGCCGGCGGCAGGTCGGGCAGCGTATGCAGCGCGACCAGCGGTTCGCCATCCTTGCGCAGCTTTTCCACCGGTTCGTCTTCGGCGCCGAATACGATGGGGTAGGTGCCGCGGATCAGCCAGTCGGTCAGTTGCCGGGTGTCGCGCGTGATCGCCGGTTTCTGATCCACGTACAGACGCTTGACGACGTCTTCGCCGACTTGGGCATAAAGCTGCGCGGCGGTGGTGATTCCCGCGCCGGGCACGGACGGGTCCATCACCGCGATCTTGCCTTTCCATTTCGGATCGAGCAGGTCGCGCGAGGAACGCAGTTCTTCCGGCTTGACCAGGCGCGTGTTCAAATGCAGCAGGGGCGTGGCGGTATTGGCGAGCCGCAGGATGTATTGCTCCTCGGGGTCCATGAACCACGGCTTGCCGGTCTTCCATTTCGATCCGTCCAGCACTTCGGGCAGCATCAGCACCGGCCTGATCGGGTCGATCATCTTTTCCACATAGAGGATGGTCGCCATGGTCTGCGCGCCGCCGACCATCGCATCCACCGTATTAAGCCCGGAAGCACGCTCGGCGCGCAGCTTGCTGGCCACCTCGCTGCTGCGTCCGCCGAGGTATTCCAGCGTGATGCCGAACCGCGCCTTGAAAGCGGCCGGCAACGCGCGCCGCACCTCCGCATCGGGCGGGCCGGTGACGACCACCTTGCCTTCCTTCTTGGCGGCCGCGACGGTGTCTTCCCATTCCTTCATCGCATTCGGGCTTTGCGCCTGGCTGGCGGTCGACGCCAACAGGACCAGCATCGCCGACATGAGCATGGCCGTGAGTTTGTTCATTCTCGTCTCCTTGAAGAAATGACTATCGGTGCTGCTGGTTCATGTGCAGGCTGCAGAGTCGTCCGGGCAGCATGATGAGGCAGATGATGCAGGTGATGAGCAGTCCGAGCGCGGCGGCGCCGCTACAGTTCTTCTCCGGCCAGCTTGCAGTAGTAGCGCCACATCGCGGGACCGCGCACATCCTTTGCATCCTTGGCTTCCTTCACTTTGGCGGCGGAGGTCAGCAGCGCGATTTCCTCGTCCGGGATCGGCTCGGGGTCTCCGAGCAACTGCGCGCGGTAATTCATTTCGGCGAGGTCGTTCAGCTGAATCGCCGTCATGGTGGCTTCCTCGACGCTCGGACCGCAGGTGGTGATGCCATGGCCGCGCATCAGGCAGGCGCGCTTGCCCATGACTTCGGCAAGCTCCTTGCCGAGCGCGTCGTTCGACACCAGCACGCTGCGCGGATAGGTAGGAATGCCCTCCATGAGGAGACGCAGGCTGGTGGGGTCATACGCGCCATACAGCGGTTGCAACGGCTTTTTGCAGATGGTGAACAGCACCGCCGTCGCCGGATGCGCATGCAGCACGCTGCCCACTTCCGGCCGGGTGCGATAGATCCAGGTGTGGATGAAAACTTCCTGCGGCGGATCGAGATCGGGCGCGCCATCGAGCTTTTTGCCATCGAGGTCGACCAGGATCACATCCTCGGCGCTGGTGAAGCGGACCCCGGTTTCGCCGGGACCGCGGGCGCGGATCAGCACGGTATCGGTGCCGGGCACGCGGGCGCTGATATGCCCGGTCGTCCCCTTCGTTATTTCAAGCTTGCCGATAATACGGCAGGCTTTCGCCACTTTTTCGCGCAGCGTTTGTAGTTGAGCTACATGCAGGTCAGCCATTTCGCAGGGGTCTCCGTCGGTTTGCAGCGATGCTGGTTACGGAATAGTCTGTGGCGGCAAGCCATTTCCGGCGTGCCGCCGTCACTGGACTAGGAGACTTCGCTGCTTAACTCCGGACTCTGTTTTTCAGAGCGGAACACGCCGATCCGTTCGTTGATGACGTCGAATACGATGATCTTGTTCTTGGCCGGGTCACGGACCACGCCCATCGGGTCACCGCCCTTGCGTACGATTTCGATCTGTTCCTTGAGCAGTTTGCGCAGCATGATGACGCCGCGGTCCGAGGCGGCGAGGTGCTCGCGCGAGCGGTCGGCGATCGCACCCTGGGTTTCCCACGCCATCGAATCCTGCGCCAGAATCAAGTCGAAGTTATAGCGGCCATTCGCATCCTTATGGGCGAACTGGTCGTACGGATGGTCCTGGTCGGGCGAGCTACGGTGGGCGGATGAAGGTATGAACCTGACCCAGTAGACCCGCGTGCGGACATCGTCGATCGGTACGCGGATCTGCACGTCGTGCAGGGCGGTGCGGCCTTCGGGTGTATTCTTGATGTCGGAATCATGCACCTCGAACACATTGCGCAGCGTATTCGGGAATACCAGCGGATGCTCGTCAACGGTCGCCCTCTCGCCAGGCGATTTCGCCGGCGTGATGCGACGCTTCATGATGCCGTATTCGAAACGGATGAATTCGCTGCTTTCCCGGTACTTGTCGACCTCCATATAGGTCCTGGCGCTCTTGAAGGTCACACCATGCAGAAAATAGAAATGCGCCGGATCGACGGAATTCTCCATCGCCTGCAGCCAGTTGCAATCGAGATCGGTTTGTACCGACACGGATCGCACGCCATCCTCGCGCGCCAGCACGTCCCAGCGCGGCAGCAGCGGCGCCGGCAACGGCCCCATGTAGGCCCACAGCAGGCCGGCAAATTTCTGTACCGGATAGGCCGACAGATGAATCTCGCTCTTGTAATTGCTCTCGGGCGGTTCGGCCGGCTGCTCGATGCAGTTGCCGGCGAGGTCGTATTTCCAGCCGTGATAGGGACAGCGGATGCCGTCGCTGTCGACGGTGCCGTAGGCCAGCGAGGCAAGGCGGTGAGCGCACTGCTCTTCCATCAGGCCGTAGCGCGGCTGCGATTCTCCCGAAGCGGGAGGCAGGCGGAACACCACCAGTTTTTCGCCGAGCAGGGTCACGGCCTTGGTCGGGCTTTCTTCGCTCAGTTCCGCGGCCATGGCGACCGGGTGCCAGTAACGCCGCAGCAGTTCACCGGCCGGGGTGCCCGGCCCTACGCGGGTAAACACGTCGTTCTCTGCCTGCTTCAGCATCTTTGTCTCCAGCGCGTATGGAAAACATTTTTAGAATGCGCGGCTCACATTCTGTCAGAGCCTGTCCGTAAG
>JAQGLQ010000285.1 GCA_028292785.1 Noviherbaspirillum sp.
GGCTGGACCTTGCTCCTTTCTATAATCTTCTCGGTACCTATACGATCAGTTTGTCCAGTGGCGAACAGTTGTCCGCTCCGGTGCGATCTCGACCGCCGAAGTATGACTTCTTCGGTGTGACGTCGACGGTGCCGATCGAATGGGTGGAAATTAGCCTGAACACGTCTTATCTGGCGGCGGATAACTTTTCCTTTGTCTCGCTGTCGCCGGTCATTGCCGTCGGCATCGACGTGCTCACGCTTGCAAGGAAAAGCAAGGCCCTACTTGATGAGGATGAGTTCCCGGTAGCCATCCTGGCATCTACCACTTTCCCGGTGGCGTCGGTGGATGTGCAGACTGTACGATTCGGCGCGAACGGGACAGAGGCCGCATCGCGCCACTGGACCTTTCGCGACGTCGACAGCGATGGGAGACCGGACCTGGTGCTTCATTTCAGGCGGGGCGATGCCGGGATTGCTTGTAACACTGCACGAGTGGTCCTTACGGGACAAACCACTGCCGGTCGAAATTTTCAGGGGATCGATACGATTCAGGGCGTTCGCTGCTTAGACAGGGGAACGACCAGACTGAAGAAATGATGCACGGTCACGAGCCCCTGCATCGCCGTAGAGATCCGGACATTTTCGCGGGCGCGAAAACCGGCGACGGCGTGCCGCGCATCGCGCCAGCTCCACCCCCCTGACGTCGTTCGGATCAGTGCCGGCTGAGGAAGATCAAGCATCCGGCATCAGTAGCCAGTGTGTCCTTTTTTATTTCGGTGGCTGACATATACATCCTATGGTCGTATCCACTTTAGCTTGCCTAATTCATTTCGGATGCGGCAACGGCGACCTGACAGTCTTTACATCAGGCGGAATCGAACTTCTTTATAGGTGGCCAAGATGGCGAAAGAAAATCGTACCCCCCCCTTATCCGGTCGGCCAGCAGCAATTCCTTTCGGTGAAATGAAACATGTCGCGCTACGAGGATCCGGCCGTCATCATCAATTGCCATGTGATGCACAAGGTGAAGCGAGATCGAACATCAGCGCCGAAGGTGCGGACAACGCTAGAAGAGATACTTGGTCAATTTCAAAACCAAGACGATTCAACCGTGCGTCTGCGCTTCTCGTTTCGGCCGCCGTGACGCTTAGCTTGCTAACGCCAAATGCACAAGCTTGCAATACTTGCGTAAGGACCGGGCTTACTTCGGCTGGCGTTGGGTTTGGATTTCTCAGTGTAGGGGGCGCGTTGGCTCGGCGTTCTGTCGCCGTCGCTGCGCCCGAATTTGTCGCCTTCGTGGATTTCGTTGGGTTAGGCGTGATTGGTGTAGGGCTTCTGCTCGCTGGCGGAGGGGCCCTTGTCAACGAGATTACTGAAGAACCGACGACAACTCAGCCAGATCCGCCGCCCCAACTTTCAAACTTATCTTCGGTAACGGTTGATCCGAATACAGGGCAACTGATTCCAACGATGACTACCACGCAAGCATTGCCGCCGGGATCTGTCGTCGCGATTATAGGAAATGACTTCAATCGGAATCGATCGAGAAATCTCGTCTTTTTTGGTACTACCCTCGTCCCTGTGGATGATCTCCTGGAATTGGGAGATGGCGTGCAGGCGCTGTTGGTGAGTGTTCCGCTTTTAAAAAAACCGGACGCATCCTCACCCTTATCACAGCCCGAGGATGTTTCGATCACGGTAATAAATAACCGCCAGCGCAGCAATTTACTGCCCTTCCGTGTGGATAAACTTGTCGATGCCGGACCTCCTGGGCAAGTCACGCTTACAGCGATGGCAAACTTAAAGCAAATGACTTCTCGTTTTATCGCAGCGGACTGGAAAAAAATAACGGAAGTCGAGGCACGAAGCGAAGGCATACAGCCCGATGAATTCGAGCGTGCCGCTATTGCCGACATCGTAGAGCAGCTGACGAATACAGGCCAATCGGTGAACAGGAAGATTGACCAGATGATTCAAATGCCGCCCAACGAAGATTTGCGCGTTATAGACTCGCTCATCGCCGCCTCCCTCGTTGAAGAGTTGACAGACGTCGCTCTCAAGATGCCGTTAGAGCCTGTCGCTACTGGCGGCGAGCCTCGCGGAAAACCGCGCCACCATAAGCCGTACTCTCGACCGGACGGTGCTCTTAAATCGGAAAACTCGGCTCTATCCTTGCCAAGGGAGCCCTCTCCCGTGCCGCCAACAACGGGACCAACGCTGCCACCCACGAAGGTGCCGCCAACAACGGTACCTGCGCCTCGGCCCGAGTTGGTGTGGCCGTTCTGACCGGGCACTTGAAGTTGACTGCGCACGCCTACTCAGCAACCGGACAGCATCGCAACGACGCTGTCCCCTATCGTCAGTCCGCCTTGATGTTCGCGGTCTTGATCAGCTTGCCGGTCTTTTCCACTTCCTCGCGCACCAGCTGGCCGAATTTCTCGGCGCTCATCGGCGCCGCCGGTTCCAGTCCGCCCTTCAGAAACGCTTCGCGTACTTCCGGACGTTGCAGCGCGCGCATGGCTTCCTCGTTCAGTCGGGCGACGATATGCGGCGGCGTCTTCGCCGGCGCGAACAGCCCTGCCCACGACAGCGCCCGGTAGTTGGCCACGCCGGCTTCCGCCACCGTCGGAATGTCGGGGGCCGTCATAATGCGGGTCGGACCGTAGGCGGCGAGAATGCGGACCTTGCCCGCCTGAACGAACGGAATGAATGATGTCAGGTCGCCCGAACCTGCATGCACTTCGCCCGAGGCCACTGCGTTGGCGGTGGCGGCCGCGCCCTTGTAAGGCACGCCGACCATCTTGAATTCACCCATGTGCTGCAGCATTTCGGCAGCCAGGTGATTGCCGGACCCGAGGCCGGGATTGCCGTAATTGATCTGGCCCGGCCGCTGCTTTGCATAGACGATGAATTCCTGCAGATTGCGTGGCGGCAGCTGCGCATTCACTGCGAACACCGTGGGAATCACTGCAAGCATCGCTACCGGAACCAAGTCCTTGATGACGTCGAACGACTGCTTGCGGAAGTGCGGGCCGGCCGTGATCGGACCGCTCGGCGTCATTAGCAGTGAGTAGCCGTCGGGACGCGCCTTGACCACCGTGCCGACGCCGAGCTCGCCGCCGGCGCCAGGATGATTCTCGACGAGCACGGTCTGGCCCATGCTGTCCGTCAGCTTCGCGGCGATAACGCGCGCCACCAGGTCGATGCTGCCTCCCGGTGCGAACGGCACGACGAAACTCATGTTGCGGTTCGGATATTTCTCCGGCTGCGCCTGGGCCTGGACCGTGAGCGGCGCCGCCAGCATGGCCGCGACCGCCGCACCGTGCAGGACCTGGATGAAACGATTGCGACCGCACGACCGCGCCGCGGCCGGCAGCATGTGCCGAAGGTTAAGGTTGATTGTCACCATAGTCTCCTTTGTCTTTGTTTTCGCCCTGCCGGTCTGGCGCCGGCCCTGGACCTGCCTCATCACAGCCACGGATTGACTGTGCAATGAATCGCATTCGTGCGGCCGATGCCGCCCACCGTTCGCAAGCCTTCGTCCACTTCATCGAGGGCGAACTGGTAGGTGCACATCGCCTGCAGCGGATAGCGGCCCGAGGCGATGATGCTCAGGCCGCGTTCCACCGCTTCATAGCTGTGGCCGCGCATGCCCTTGACGGTCAGGCATCGCTGCAGGATCAGGTCGCTGTCGAATTCCGGGATGCGCTTGCGCTTCTGGGCGCCGAGCATCACGCGCCCATGCTGGCCCGCCATCCGGATCGCCGACACCACCGTGTCGGTACCGCCGGAGGCGCAGTCAAACACCAGGTCCGCCATCTCGCCGCCGGTCAGCGCGGCGACGCTTTCCAGCAGGTCCTGGCGTTCGATATCGAGGGTGTGGTCCGCGCCGAGACGCCGCGCGAGCGCGAGGCGTTACCGGTCGGTGTCGCAGACGGTGCCGGTCACGATGATGCGGGACGCGCCCGCCT
>JAQGLQ010000286.1 GCA_028292785.1 Noviherbaspirillum sp.
AACGAAATTATCATCGTGGACGAATTCACCGGCCGCCTGATGACGGGCCGGCGCTGGTCGGACGGTCTGCACCAGGCCGTCGAAGCCAAGGAGCATGTAAAGATCCAGAACGAGAACCAGACGCTGGCCTCGATCACGTTCCAGAATTATTTCCGCATGTACGGCAAGCTTTCGGGCATGACCGGCACGGCCGATACCGAAGCCTACGAGTTCCAGGAAATCTACGGGCTTGAAACCGTCGTCATTCCGCCGAACAAGCCTAGCCAGCGCAAGGACAGGCAGGACCAGGTCTACAAGACCTCGGCGGAAAAATACAACGCGATGTTGAACGACATCAAGGATTGTTATGAGCGCGGACAACCGGTGCTGGTCGGCACCACGTCGATCGAAAACTCCGAACTGCTGTCCGGCATACTGACCAAGGCGAAACTGCCGCACAATGTTCTCAATGCGAAGCAGCATGCGCGTGAAGCGGAAATCGTTGCGCAGGCCGGTCGTCCCAAGATGATCACCATCGCCACCAACATGGCTGGCCGCGGTACGGACATCGTGTTGGGCGGCAATGTCGAGAAGCAGATCCAGATCATCGAAGCCGACGCGCAACACGGCGAGGCGGAGAAGCAGCAGATGGCCGCGAAGCTGCGCGACGAGTGGCAATCGCTGCATGATCATGTGGTTTCGGTCGGCGGCCTGCATATCATCGGAACCGAACGCCATGAATCGCGACGCGTCGACAACCAGTTGCGCGGCCGCTCCGGCCGGCAGGGCGATCCGGGATCCTCGCGTTTCTATCTGTCGCTCGACGATCCCTTGCTCCGCATTTTCGCGGGCGACCGTGTGCGCGCCATCATGGACCGGCTGAAGATGCCGGAAGGCGAACCGATCGAGGCCGGCATCGTGTCGCGCTCCATCGAGTCGGCCCAGCGCAAGGTCGAAGCGCGCAACTTCGATATCCGCAAACAGCTGCTGGAATACGATGACGTCGCCAACGACCAGCGCAAGGTGATTTATCAGCAGCGCAATGAACTGCTGGAATCGCTCGACATTTCCGAACTGATCGCATCGCTGCGCCAGGGCGTCTTCACCGACCTGTTCCGCACTTATGTGCCGGCGGAATCGGTGGAAGAGCAATGGGACATCAAGTCGCTCGAAGCGGCGCTGGCCAATGAATGGCAACTCGAAGTTCCGCTTTCCGGGATGCTGGAAGCCGAGCCGAACCTGACCGACGAGGATCTGCTGGAACGCGTCCTGAAGGCGGCGGACGAATCCTACAGCACGAAAGTAAGCGTCATCGGCAAGGATGCGTTCGCAGGCTTTGAGCGCAGCGTGATGCTGCAGGCGGTCGACAGCCACTGGCGCGAACATCTTGCCGCGCTGGACCACTTGCGCCAAGGTATTCACCTGCGCGGATATGCGCAGAAGAATCCCAAGCAAGAGTACAAGCGCGAAGCGTTCGAACTGTTCGGACAGATGCTGGACATGATCAAGAATGAAGTCATCCGCATCGTCATGACTGTCCGTATTCAGTCGAGGGAAGAAATCGACGCCGCCGAAGAAGAGCTGTCGCAACCGCATGTCGCCAACGTTCACTATCAGCATGCCGAATTCAATGGCGAGAGTGCGCCGGAAGACCTGCTGGCGCCCACCGCCGTCGCCGATGTCTCGCGGCAGTCGGCCCATGCGGTGCCGAAGGTCGGACGCAACGATCCCTGTCCATGCGGCAGCGGCAAAAAATACAAGCAGTGTCACGGCAAGCTGTCGTAATCCCATTATTGCATCGGGTTGAAAAAGGGCGGGGAAACCTGCCCTTTTTGCTGCTGCGGCAATTCGCACCGATGCGATTACAATAACGTCCTACCTCCGGAAACTTCTCGTTCAATAACGTTATGGCTGTCAATCTCCCCCTACCCAACGCCGCCGACCTGAAGCCCGTGGCAGGCATCGAACTCGGTCATGCCGAAGCAGGCATACGCAAACAGAACCGCAAGGATCTGCTCGTGATGAAGCTTGCTCCAACCGCAACCGTCGCCGGCGTATTCACGACCAACCGCTTTTGTGCTGCCCCGGTGCAGGTGTGCAAGGCGCACCTGGAGGGACTGCGCATTTCGGGATCGCCCATCCGCGCGCTGGTGATCAATACCGGCAATGCCAATGCGGGAACGGGTGAAGCAGGACTGGCGCATGCCAATGCCACTTGTGCCGCACTGGCGGAATTGCTCGGCTGCGATGCTTCTCAAATCCTTCCGTTCTCCACGGGCGTGATCCTGGAGCCTCTGCCGGTGGACCGCATCGCGGCCGGCCTGCCTCAGGCGCTGTCGAATCTGAAGACGGACAACTGGCTCAATGCGGCCGAGTCGATCATGACGACCGACACGCAGCCGAAAGCCGCTTCACGCACGGCGAATATCAATGGCAAGACAGTGACCCTCACCGGCATCAGCAAGGGCGCCGGCATGATCAGGCCGAACATGGCGACCATGCTCGGCTACGTCGCGCTGGACGCAAAAGTCGCGCAGCCCGTGCTCGAGCGTCTGGTGAAGGAAGCAGCCGACAAGTCATTCAATTGCATCACCATCGATGGCGACACCTCCACCAACGATTCGTTCATGCTGATTGCAACCGGTGCATCGGAAGTGGAAGTCGATGACATCGACTCGCCGGAATATGCGGCGTTGCGCGATGCGGTAGTCGGCCTTTCGCAGGAATTGGCGCAGATGATCGTGCGCGATGGCGAAGGCGCCACGAAATTCATGACGATCTTCGTCGAAGAGGGCAGGAGCGTCGAAGAATGCCGGAAGATCGCTTATTCGATCGGTCATTCTCCGCTGGTCAAGACCGCCTTCTACGCCTCCGATCCCAACCTCGGCCGCATTCTGGCGGCGATTGGCTATGCAGGCATCGACGATCTCGATACCACGAAACTCGATCTGTACCTCGATGATGTGCTGGTAGCGAAGAACGGTGGCCGTAATCCCGCTTATCAGGAAGCGGATGGACAACGGGTAATGAAGCAGAGCGAAATCACGATCCGCGTGAAGCTTGGGCGCGGCGATGCGACAGCCACGATCTGGACCTGTGACCTGTCGCATGACTATGTAAGCATCAACGCGGATTACCGCTCCTGACCGAAGCACACCCGGCGCAAGCCGGGTGCCGCAATCATCCGATCAAGAATCTGCAAGCGATCCGGCACTGCCGAAAGCCGTTCCCTACCTTATGACACAACTTGACCAATTTCTTGCTCGCGCAGAAGCCCTTCTGGAGCGTATCGAATCGATTTTACCGCAGGCCGGCAAGCAGCCCGACTGGAACTCGGGAATCGCTTTCCGCTGGCGCAAGTCCAGCGCGAAGGAGAGTCGCGGCTATCTCCAGCCTGTAGCGCATATAGGGCGTATTTCCCTCTCCGATCTGCGTAATATCGAGCAGCAAAAGCAGCAGATCGAGCAGAACACCAGGCAGTTCGTACACGGCAAACCTGCCAATAATGTATTGCTGACAGGCGCGCGCGGCACCGGCAAATCGTCGCTCATCAAGGCCTGCCTGAATCAATATGCCGATCAGGGCTTGCGCCTGATCGAAGTCGACAAGGACGACCTGGCGGACTTGCCGGATATCGTTGACCTGGTCGCCAGCAGGCCGGAACGTTTCATCATTTTCTGCGACGACCTGTCTTTCGAGGAAGGCGAGAGCGGATACAAGGCTCTGAAGGTCGCGCTCGACGGCAGTATCGCCACGCAGTCCGATAACGTTCTGATATACGCAACCTCCAACCGCAGACATTTGATGCCGGAGCGCATGTCCGATAACGCGACCTACACGCATACCGAGGATGGCGACCTGCATCCCGGCGAGACAGTCGAAGAAAAAATTTCGCTCTCCGAACGCTTCGGCCTGTGGGTGTCGTTTTATCCGTTTCGCCAAGACCATTACCTCGGCATTGTCGAACACTGGCTCACCCATTTTGGCTGCAATGCCGAACAGATCAAGGCAGCGCAGGGCGACGCATTGCGTTGGGCTCTGCAGCGCGGTTCCCGTTCCGGCCGTGTTGCCTGGCAGTTCGCCAAGGATCACGCGGGCAAGATTGCCTCGCAAAGCAACTGACGGGTTAGCCGAGCATGTCGCAAGCAATCTCTTCCGCCCCTATCGACGTCGCGGTCGGTATTCTGATGAAGCCGAACGGCGATGTGCTGCTTGGGCAGCGGCCTGAAGGAAAGCCGTATGCAGGCTATTGGGAATTTCCAGGAGGTAAGGTCGAGGCGGAAGAGTCGACTCTCGGTGCCCTCAAGCGCGAGTTCATGGAGGAACTCGGCATTGAAATCATCTCGGCCGAGCCATGGTGTGGGGTGGAGCATGTATATCCCCACGCCCATGTACGCCTGCATTTTTATATCAGCCGGAAGTGGAAAGGCGAGCCGCAAAGCCTGGAAGGGCAAGCCTTCGCATGGCAAGGAAGCGTCGGAGTTGAGCCATTGCTGCCCGCGACGATTCCATTGATCGAATGGCTGGATAAATTACGTTATGCGGGCTGAATACTCAATACTTGCTTCGCCAGGCTGTGCGAGTTTTTTTGCAGACTCTAACGACCCGAAGGAACACCGTCCTCGTCCAAATCCTTGGGCGGGGTGACGGCAGGGATCGCATATTTTTCCTCAGCCCAGGCAC
>JAQGLQ010000310.1 GCA_028292785.1 Noviherbaspirillum sp.
GCCCACTCCGGCCCGGCGCCCGCCTGCCAGTCGGCGCCGGCGGCGTGTGCCATGCCGCTTGTGGCGAGGCCGCACAACAGCGCCAGCTTACCGGCGTGACATGCGACGGTCGTCGTCTTTTGCGTGAATGAATTCCTTTTAGTACGCATGCGAGTCCTCGTTGATCTGATTGTTAAAGTTCGATGCGCGGCTTCACCAGTCGAACGTCGGCGTCGGCACCTGCGCGCCCAGCATGATTTCGCGCCGTTCCCGCGCCGACTGGAAGATCGCCATGATGGCTTCGAGCGACGCCCTGCCCCAGCGCGCGTCGGGAAAGCTCGGCCTGGACTGCGACACCGAATCAACCAGCTCTTGCAATTCGCCGCTGCGCACTTTCTGCGACACGCTCAATTCCTCGCGCCCGTTATCCGTGTAGAGGTACAAGCCGTTCGGCGACTGCCGGATATCGCCGTGTTCGCAACTGGCGATGGTCAGGCCGAAAAAATCCTGCGCATCGCGTTGTTCGAAGCGCGCTTTCGCCAGCACGTCGGCGCTGTATTCGGGCAGACCGTATTTCTGTTCCGGTGTGAGGACGCCGGTCGGCCCGGAGCGCGGTCCCCACAACTCCTGTTCGGTGCGGCGCCGGCCGCCTTCGCCGATATCCCAGGTCAGCTCCGCCACATCGAGATGTCCGTAGCCGTTGAAGGAAACCAGCGCGGTCGCGCCGTTCTCGAAATCGAGGAAGGCGGAATAATTGCCTTCTATATCGTAGGGCGGATTCCAGCAGCGGCCAGTGGTCGCGCGTACGCTGCGCACCATGCCGCCGCCGAGGTAACGTACGATATCCATCTGGTGCGGCCCCTGGCGGTAGACCACGCCGCCGCCGTGCCGCTCGTCGACCTCGGAAGCGGTGACCGGCCGCCGCATCCAGTCGTTGTACATCCAGGTGTTGATCTGGATGAGGCGTCCCAGCCGGCCGCTGCGCAGCACCTCGCCCATCTTGCGGATCGGGTGGCGGAATATCTTGCTGTGTCCCTGCACATACTTGACGCCATTGCGCTCGATCGCCTCGATCATCAGGCCGGCCTCCTCGAGGTTGACCGCCATCGGCTTTTCGCAGATCACATGCTTGCCGTTCTCGGCGGCCAGCAGGGTATGTTCCGCATGCAGATGATTCGGGGTGGCCACCCACACCGCGTCGATCTGCGGACTCCTGCACATCTCTTCCACGCTGCCGAAGGTTTCGACCTCGGGATACTGCCGCTTGAAATTCTTCAGTTCCTCGGCGCGCACGTCGGCTACGGCCGACAGGCGCGCGCCCTCCACCACATCGAAACCCGGCAGAATCTGACGCATCGCTATGCCGAGACCCGCAATGCCTACACGTATTACCATGTTGTTCCCCGCTGCTGATTATTCCCCTCCCCCGCCGGGGGGAAGGATCTTTCAAGACCGATTCAGGAAAGCTTCACCTGATAGATATCTTTCGGATCGCACTCCTTCCACGCGTTCGCCGCCAAGTCCTTCACGACGATCATGCCGTTCTCGGCAGGATCGCGGATCAGGCAGCGCGGGTCTTCGCCGCGCTTCACCGCTTCGATTGCCTCGATCAGCATCTTGCGGAACATCATGATTCCGCGGTCGGAAGCGGCGAGAAATTCCCGGCTGCGGTCGAAGATCGGGCCGGGTGTTTCCCATGCCATCTTGTCCTGCGAATTGAACGCGCCATCCATGATGTATTCGCCTTCGGGCGTCTGCCATGTGTCCACCTCGGTAACGGCGGGGTCGTCCGACTGCTCGACGTCGCTGCCATCCTTGCTCGGTGAAAAGCCGACATAGAAAATCCGCGTATGGGTGTCGTCGATCGGCACGCGCCAGTGCATGGCTTCTTCCACCTGACCTTCGCGCACGCGCAGCATATTGGGGAACAGCAGCGGATTGCCGATGTCGGCCACCACCCGTTCCGCCCCTTTCTGGATCACGAAGCTCTTGAGCAGGCCCCATTTGAAAGGCAGGAAGCTGTATTCGAGGAAGGGCCGATAATAGGTATCGAGGGCACGGTCCTCGACGCCGCGCGTGGCCAGCATATGGCCATGCAGGTAATAGGTGTGCGTCACGTCCGCCGAGTTCTCCTGCGCCTGCAGCCAGTTGGCATTGACCTGGGGCCGTCGTTCCAGCCGACGCAGGCCGTCCTTCCTCACCAGAATGTCCCAGCGCGGCAGTAACGGGGCCGGCTCCGGTCCCATATAGGCGAACAGTACGCCGCCGAGTTTCTGCACCGGATAGGCCGGATGCCTGATCTCGTCCTTCAGGTTGCTGCCCTTGGGCTCGAACGGCTGCTCGATGACCCGGCCCTGCGCATTGTATTTCCAGCCGTGATACGGACAGCGCAGCGTCGCGCCGTCCTCCACGAAGCCGTATGCGAGGGAAGCGTGGCGATGCGTGCATTTTTCCGCCAGCAGCCCGTAGTTCCCTTGCTTGTCGCGGTAGGCCACGAGCTCTTCGTCGAGCATTTTCACGCGCAGGGTGGCGCGATTGCTCAGATCGGAGGCATAGCATACCGGCTGCCAGTAGCGCCGCAGCAGCTCGCCGCCGGGAGTTCCGGGGCCGACGCCGGTGATCATCTCATTCGTTTCCTTGCTAAGCATAATGGCACCTCATATTGTCTATAGGGAGCCGCGGCGACGACGCCCCCTTCATGCGGCCGACAGCGCCGCGTTGCCGTGCTCGCCCGCCTCTTGCGGAAACAGGGCGCAATGCTCGGGCCGGACCGTAACGTAGATCTGCGCGCCGAGCGGATAACCCTTGATGTTCTCGGTGCGTGCCACCA
>JAQGLQ010000314.1 GCA_028292785.1 Noviherbaspirillum sp.
GCGATGTCGCGGGCATCGAAGGCGTGCGGCGCGGACTGTCCGATTGGCTCGACTGGATGGGACTGATCGACGCCGGCCCACGCGCGCGTCTGGACCGCTACGTCGGTTATTACGAATCGTATGCGGAAAGCCATGACGCCCTGGACCGGGACACTGCCCTGCAGCAGGAGGTGCAGAATGTCGCGCATGCGGTGGCACGAGCCGTCGGCGATCTGCGCGCCGGGAAGCTATCCGTTCCGGATGGCGAGCTGAAGTCGCCGCGGCCCAAGTAAGAACCTGTTTAGGGTCTTTTTAGGGGTCGCGCAGCCCCAGGAACATGCCGAATGCTAGGCGCGGCGACGCGGCGTAGCGGTGCTACGGTAAGGAGCCGCAACACCGCAGGCGGCCTGTTCCTGGGGCTGCCCGCAGGGTTCGGGCGAGAAGGGACGCATTGCGGCGTTGCGGCGCTTGCACAGGGGATCCACCCTGTGCGGCGCACCGCGCCTTGCACTGCATCCCTTCTCGCCCGAACGCGACCCCTAAAAAGACCCTAAACAGGTTCTAAAGTTTGCGGACAAGGCGTCGATATACAGTGTGACGGCGGCCAAAGGCCCCAAATCAGATGAGGAAAATGTCGTGAAAATTGATGACTCCAAAAAGCCCCAGGGTTACACCAACGTGACAACCTCTCGTACCGGCAAGGCCGCCGAAAAGCCGGCGGTCGGCGGCGCTCCGGCCGCCAGCTCCGATAACGTGACGCTGTCGTCCAAGGCCCAGGCGCTTGCCGGACAGTCCGCTACCAATGGCGTATTCGATGCCAACAAGGTTGAAGAAATCAAGGCGGCGATCGCCAACGGCACTTTCCAGGTCAACCCCGAGCGCGTCGCCGACGGCCTGATCGACACCGTCAAGGACCTGCTCTCCACCCGCAAAGGCTGATTCCATGCAAACTCCCGCCAGCACCCTCGCCGAAGAATGCGAAGCGACGCAATGTCTGATCGACCTGCTCAAGCACGAACAGGCGCATCTGATCGAAGCGAACGTCGAAGGGCTGGCCGGTCTCACGGAAGAAAAAGCGCGGATCGCGGAACAACTGACCCAGCTATCCCGGCGCCGCCATGGCGCCCTCTCGGCCGCCGGATCCGCGGCAACCGAAGCCGGCATGCAGGCCTGGCTGAACACCGATCCCGCGGCGGCTGAATACGCGGCGGCATGGGACGGCCTGCTCGCACTGGCGAAGGCCGCGAAAGAACTGAACCGTGTCAACGGCCTGCTGATCGGCCAGCATCTGGGCCGCACCCAGTCTGCCCTCAACGTCTTGCAGGGCAACGCCCGCGGCGGCAGCTTCTATGGTCCGGACGGACAATCGTCGACCAACCTCGCCAGCCGCAGGCTGGTGGTGGGCTGATCGCTTCTTCTTCGCATCCTCCAACTCCTCTCCGAAGAACCGAATTTCTTTCGCCCGCGCACCGCGCGGGAACCCGAAATGCAGCAGCGCGAAACTATCTTCCTGTCGCAGAAGCGACCGGCACTTCGCGCACCGTGTCGGGCAGCGCGGAAAGAATGATGACTGCAACGCGGCGGTTGCGCAGGCGGCCGTCGGCGCTGTCGTTGCTCGCCACCGGCCGGGTCGGGCCGCGCCCCACCGCCGTCAGCCGGCTCTCGGCCACCTTGCCATCGATGAATAGCCGCACGACGCTGCTCGCGCGCACGGCGGACAGCTCCCAGTTGGATGGATACAGCGCATTGCGGATCGGCATATTGTCGGTATGCCCCTCGACCTGAATGGCATGGTGATCGTCCTTCAGGATCGCCGCCACCGCCTTCAGTGCATCGCTGCTCTGCTCGTTGAGGCGCGCCTCGCCGGGAGCGAATAGCACGCTCGCATTGATTTCAAGCTGGACGCCCTGACTGGTCTGCGTCACGCGCACCTTGCCTTCGCGCACCAGCGGCGACATGACGTCGAGAATGTCGCGCGCGATGTGCGTCATGTATTCCTTTTCGCGGCGCAAGGCGTCGTTGTTGCGCTTCGGGACGGAAATGGGTTTCAGCGATGGCGGCGCCGAGATCGGCTCTTCGCCATTCATGACCGGCGCGGCCGGCGCACGGCCGAAGGCGTTGATGAGCGAGTCGGAAATCGCGCGGTACTTGCTTTCGTTGACCGAAGAGATGGCATACATCACGACGAAGAATGCGAAAAGGAGCGTGATGAAATCGGCGTAGGAAACCAGCCAGCGGTCCTGGGCGGCGTCCTGTTCTTCCTCGTATCTTTTGCGGGCCATGGTGCGGCGCTCCGGTGGGCGTTGCTTTGCGATGCCGATGCTGGAAACGCCTATCCGTAGGCCAGCATCCGCTCTTCGATCACTCGCGCATTGTCGCCATTCGCAATGCTGACGAATACATCGGCCATCAGTTCGCGCCGCGTCACCTCGGCCGAGACGATCGCCTTCAGCCGATTCGCGATGGGCAGCAACACCAGGTTCGCCAGACCGACGCCGTACAAGGTCGCGACGAAGGCGACCGCGATGCCGCTGCCCAGCTTTGAAGGATCGGTCAGGTTTTCCATGACATGAATGAGGCCGAGCACCGCGCCGAGAATGCCGATGGTCGGCGCATAGCCGCCGGCTGCTTCCCATACCTTCACGGCCTGCCGCTCGCGGCGCTCGTAGGTGGAGATCTCGACGTCGAGGATGTCGCGCATGCGGTCCGGTTCAAGCCCATCGACCGCCATGCGCAACCCCTTGGCGACGAAAGGATCGGGCATGGACTGCAAATACCGTTCGAGGCCGAGCAAGCCGTCGCGGCGCGCCGTGGCGCTCCAGATCTTGAGATCGGCCGCGAGTTCTTCCTGGTTTTGCTGCGGCGGCGCGAAGATCCAGCGCGCCATCTTTATGCCGCGCAGGCAGTTCCTCCCGCCGCTCTGCAGCAGGACCGCGCCGCAGGTGCCGGCGACCACCACCGCGAAGGCGGCCGGTTGCAGCAGCGAGCCCAGCGAGCCGCCTTCGAGCAGCCGTCCCGAGAGCACGCCCGCCAGCGCCAGCGCCAGGCCGGCTAGGCTAGCCCAGTCCACTCTTCTTCTTTCAGCTTGGCGCGCAGGCGGGCGATCGCCTGGCTATGCAACTGGCACACGCGCGATTCGGAGACGCCCATGACCGCGCCGATTTCCTTCAGGTTGAGCTCCTGTTCGTAATACAGGCCCATGACGATCTTTTCGCGTTCCGGCAGCGAGCCGATGGCGTCTATCACGGCCTTGCGGAAGCCGCCGTTGACCAGCGCCTGCAGCGGATCGCCCGATTCATCGACGCAATAGCGGTCGAGGAAATTTTCGTTGCCTTCCTTGTCATGGAAATCCTCGTAATAGATCAGCTGGTGGCCGCCGCCGTCGCCCAGCATTTCCTGATAATCGGACAGCGACACCTTCAGCTCGCGCGCGATCTCGGTCTCGGTCGGCGGCCGTCCCAGCTTTTGCTGCAGCCCGGTCATCGCGACTTCGATCTTGCGCATGTTCTGCCGGATGCTGCGCGGCAGCCAGTCGGTGCTGCGCAATTCGTCCAGCATCGCGCCGCGGATGCGCTGCACCGCATAGGTCTCGAACTGCGCGCCATGCGTTTCTTCGTAGCGGTTGACGGCGTCGAGCAGCCCCATCATGCCGGCCTGGATCAGGTCGTCCACCTCGACGCTCGGCGGCAGCTTCGCGCGCATCTGGTGCGCGAGCCGCTTGACCAGCATCGCGTGCTGCGCGAGAAGATCGTTCTTATCTACTTTTCCACTGACGGTGTACATATGAAAGCCTGATTGAAGAACCTGTGAGTTGTCTCCGGCGGCCGCGACCGCCGGCCGTTGCCTTATCTTCCCGGTCCGGGCGCCATGCCCCTGGATTCACCCGCCGCGAATCTGCCGGCGAGCCGACGAAACGCGACCGAGGCGCCGGCCATCGGAAAGGCATCCACCACCGCGCGGCCGAGACGCGCGGCGCGCGCCAGGTGCTCGTCGGCGGGCACCGAGCCCAGCGAATTCAGTTTCACCGCGAGATAGCGGCTGGCCGCGGCGGCCATGTTGCGAAACACCACCTGCGCTTCCTTTTCCGTCGCGCCGGTCACCAGCACGCTGAACGGCCGCTGTCCCAGTTCGCCGCTCAGGCGCTTGATCAGGGAATAGGCGTCGGTGATCGATTCCGCGCTGGTCGACACCTGCACCACGATTTCGCCCGCGCTCAGCGCCGGAATGCGAAAGGCGCCCTGCTCGCCGGGTTCCGCATCCACCAGGACGATGTCGGCGTGCGTCGCCAGCTGTTCGAACGCCTCCGACAGCCCCGAAATGGCCTCCAACCCCAGCGAGGAAAGCGGCACGCCGGCCGGCAGCAGGGCCGCCATGCCGAAGCCTTGCGGCATGCGCGTCACCACATCGTCGACGCGGCAGGTCCGCCAGGCGAGGTCGAGCAGCGTGGACGCGCCCGATTCGAGCAGTTCCCCCGCGATGCCGCGCTTCGCGCCGCGCGCATCCAGCAGCACCGCGTCGCTGCGTTCCTGCGCGAGCGACGCGCAGAGATTGACGAGCATCGCGCTTTTGTCGGCATCCGACACGGTGGACAGGAAGGTGAACCCGCGCGGCTTCGGTCCGGCGAGCATGCGCCGCAGGCCTTCGGCCTGGTCGAAATGGAAATTAGCCAATGCGCACCTCGCGCAGGCTCTTGTCATGCATGCCCCGGCTCGCGTTGGCGATCACCGCCGGCAGTTCGCTGTCCTGCAGCGCGAACGAGGCGGTCTCGCGCTTGAGCTTGAATGCGCGGTCGACCAGGTAGTTCGGATTGGCGATGTGCAGGTCTTCCGGCACGCGCTGTCCGTTGGCGACGTAATACAGGTTCAGCTTGCGGCGGATCACCACGTCGAGCACGTTGCCGATGGTGGCGGCTTCATCGAGCTTGGTCATGATGCAGCCGGCCAGTCCGTCGCCGATGTAGGAACGCACGACTTCATTCAGCGTTTCGCCGGTCGAGGTGGCGGACAGGCACAGCAGGCGCTTGACCGGGGTCTGCGCGCCCGACAGCATGGCCACCTGTTCGGCCACCATCTTGTCGCGCTGGCCCATGCCGATGGTGTCGATCAGCACGGTGTGCTTGCCCTTGAGTTCTTCCAGCGCGATGCGCAGGTCGGATTCATCCTTCACCGAATGCACCATCACGCCGAGGATCTTGCCGTAGATGCGCAGCTGCTCGAAAGCGCCGATACGATAGCCGTCGGTGGTGATCAGCGCCAGCTTGCTGGCGCCGTGGCGCATCACGCAGCGCGCCGCGAGCTTGGCGGTGGTGGTGGTCTTGCCGACCCCGGTCGGGCCGACCAGCGCGAACACTCCGCCTTTTTCGAGCAGTTCGCTTTCGTTGGCCATCGCGTTGAGGTTGCGGGCGAGGATCGACTTGATCCAGTTCATGCTGGCGGCGGCATCGCCGGCCGGCAGCTTCTCTGTCAGGTAGCGCGCCAGGCTGGCGCTGAAGCCGGCCGCGCCGCAAGCCGCCCCGGCGCCGGTGGCGCGCCCGCTGGAAACGCCCGCCATCGACATCGCCGAAGAGATGAACGCGATCCGCGCGCAGCTGATGGGCGAGATCAAGTCGATGCGCGGCATGCTCGAGGAGCAGCTGGCCGAGATCG
>JAQGLQ010000344.1 GCA_028292785.1 Noviherbaspirillum sp.
CCGATCCGTGCGAGGCCGCCCGGTCCCATCAGTTGCATTGTTATGCGAGCAGCCGCGGCTTCGCCGAACTCCGGATGCTGGATCGTCCGGCGATCCTGCGCATGCGCGACAATGCGAACCGCACCTACCACGTCATTCTCACGGGCCTGTCCGATACCGGCGCCGCGTTGCGCGTTCGTGATGCGACACAAACGCTCAACCTCGTCGTGCTGGCGCGCTATTTCGACGGCGATTTCGCCACGCTGTGGCGCGCGCCGGGCACTCGGTCGACCCAGGACGGAACCATCGACAAGGACCGCGACGCGGGGTGGGTCGCGGCGCAACTTGCGCGGATCGATGGCGAGGAACCGACGGGCGACGCGCAGCGTTTCGATGAAAGAATGGGGCGGCGGGTGCGCCAGTTCCAGCTGACGCAGGGACTGAAAGCGGACGGACTGGTCGGACCGCTCACTTACATGCATCTCAATCGCGTCGCCGGTGTGGATGAACCGCAGCTCAGAAAGAACGTCACTGCGATCCGCGCAGGCGCAATGGAATAACGATATGTCCTATATTCTCGACGCACTCAAGAAGGCGGAAGCCGAGCGCAATCCGGGCTCGGGTCCGAACCCGAATCCGCAGGCAGCGCCGACGGCGGAATTCCCCTCGCTCACACCACCGTCCGCGCAAACGCATGCGCCGCGCGACGCCCCGTGGTTATGGATGGGCGTGACTGCCGCGGCGGTCGCGGTCGCCGCGCTCGCCTGGCTCAAGCCGTGGCAGCCCGATCCCGCGCCGGCCGCCGTCACGGCTTCTATCCCCATACCGGCCGCGCCGGCCGCCCCGGCCGTTTCCGCGGCACCTCCGGCCGCACCAGTTCCACAGCAGGCGCCGAGGCCGCCGGCCGCCGCGGCTCCCGCCGAAGCGGCCGCGCCTCCGGCGCCCCGCGCATCGAAGCCGGAAGCGCCTTCCGCGGCGAAAGCCGAAAGCCGAAATGCAACAGTGGCAAAACAGCCCGCCGAGAAAAAGCCGCCCAAAGCGCAGGCATCCGAACCAGCACCCGCGAAGGAAGCAAAGCCAAGGCCGGCGCCGGCTCCCGCGAGCGAGAACCGCGTCGCATCGCTGCAGGAACTGCCCACCCATATTCAGAGCGAGATTCCGCGCCTGTCGGTCAGCGGGTATATCTATTCAGCCAACCGGGCCGACCGCACGGTGCTGATCAATACGAGGCTGCTGCGGGAAGGCGAACAAGTTGCGCCCGATCTGGTGCTCGAACAATTGACGCCGTCGGGGATGGTCCTCAACTATAAGGGCTATCGCTACCGAACGTCCTACTAACGTCGTACTAGATAGCAACGTCGCATGACATGACACTTGCTCAAGCGATGCCACGCCCGCCTGTATAGCTATCCGCAACACAATAATCCCGGAAAAGGCGGTACGCACCGCCATCGCCGCACCGCAGCATGCCCCATGCCGCGGGGAGCCGCAAAGGCGGTGCATTTACTGTTGACCGCCGCTTAAGTAAGATGTCGTCCACACAAGAAGTAAATTTAAATTAATAACCAAAAATTACATAGTTCCATGGATGCTCTTACCGCCGGAACGGCCCTGATCCTGGTCCAGCTTTGCGTGGCGCTTGTCATGGCCGGTGTCTTCTATGCCGCGCCGCGCGAAAAATGCACCCGGTACTGGGCCTTGTCAGGATTATTCGTGGCCATCGGGGTATTGCTGGTCGTCGTCAATGCCGGCACGCCGCGCCTTGCAGTCCTTATGGTCGGCAACAACTGCATCATCATCGGGGCCGTGCTGCAGTGGTGCGGAATCCGGGCCTTCTTCAGAAAGCGCCAGGGCCGCGCGGGATGGGTCCTCGCGCTCCTGTTCTTCGTGCTGTATGGATGGTTACTGTTCGATGGGGCGTCCATCAAGGATAGATCAACGCTTTCTTCCGCAGGCCTCCTGGCGCTCCTGATGCTGAATTTCTACGAGGCGCTCCGAGGCCGCGGTCCGCGCCGCACTTTCGCGCGCATCTGCACGCTCGTTGCGCTCGGCATATTGATTTGCAGCTATACGTTCCGGTTCGGCTCGCTGCTGCTGGGAACCGCGACACTGCTTCCGGGCACCAATTCGCTGCTATCGATCAGCGTACTGTATTTCGTGCCGATCGTCGGATCGCTGCTACTGTCGACCGGCCTGCTGCTACTGTATTTCGAGCGGCTCGTCGCCGACAAACACCATCTGGCGACGCATGATGAGCTCACGGGCGTGCTCAACCGGCGCGCCATCGTTGCCGGCGGTGAAAGAGAGATGTCGATCGCCAGCCGCACCGGAAAGCCGGTCGCGGTCGCATTTGTGGATATCGATCATTTCAAGCAGATCAACGACCAGCTTGGCCATGAAACCGGCGACCGCGTGGTGACTGAAATGGCCTGTCTGCTGAAGGAAAAATGCCGCAACATCGATCTCGTCGGGCGTTACGGCGGAGACGAATTCTGCATCGTGTTTCCGGGAGCCTCGCGCGGCAACGCCGCAGCCGTCGGCGAACGCCTGCTGCTGGCGGTGCGCCAGCATGATTTCGGAACGCGCCAACCGGTGACCGTGAGCATCGGCGTCGCCGCCCTGGCGGGCGACATCAAGGATCGTTCATGGGCCAAACTGCTTCGGCTCGCCGATGAAGAACTGTACAAAGCCAAGGCGCAGGGACGAAACCTTCTGTCCGTCTCGCCCGAGGCGTGCGTGCATTTTCCCGCGCCATCGGTCTGAAACGCGGACACCGGCCGTGACAAGCGTTCGTTGAAATAAAACTCCAGGATATTCTTGCCGTCCGTACCGGGGAATATCGTTTTCGATTTCACCTGCGATCAGTGCAATGCCACGGCCGATGCGGGATGCTGGTCGCGGATGCGGGATGCATCCTCCCGCGCCGCCATATCGATGGCGTCCAGCACCTGCCCCGGGACCACATGATGAACCATGTGACCGACACCTGGCGCGAGCAGCAGCTCGCTGTGCGGAAGCTCCGCGTGCAGGCGTTCCGAATGGCGACGCGCAGTGACATGCACATCGTCCGCGCCCGACATGATCACGATCGGCATTCTCATTTCGCGATAGCGTTTGCTCAGCGTCGCCGCCTCGGGAATCATCAGCGCGGTTTCCATCGCGCTGGCGCGCAGCTGAGACGGCCGCAGCGTCATCCAGACCGGAAACAGACGAGTGAATCGTTCGGGTATCTTCGACGGCAAAAAAATCTTCTTCAGCATGGCGGGCCATATGGCGCGCCCGATCAGTGGGGAGACCGTGTACCGCATCAGGTCGCCGATGACGGGAATCGCGGGCGGCGATAGCAGCACGGCGTCGAGCCGCGGTGTCGGATAGTAGTAGCCGGACATCAGCACAAGACTGCGCACCCGTTCCGGATGATTCAGGGCCAACGCCACCGCGACCAAGGTGCCCCAGGAGTGGCCAAGCACGATCGGCTGTTCGATGCCCAGGCGCTGCAGCGCGCGCGCCAGCAAGTCGGCCTGCTCGGCCGCCGTCCATGCTTTTCCGCGTGGACGCTGGCTGTATCCGTAACCGGGACGATCGAAGGTGATGACACGATACTTATCGGCGGCAAGGCCGGGTACGCCGCTGATCTCGAAATCCTTTGCCATCGTGCCGTTGCCATGCAGGAGCACCAGTGGCTTTCCTTGTCCTGATTCAACGTAATGCAGACGCACACCGTCGATATCGACGAAACGGCCGCGCGGCGGATTTTCCCGTTCCGCCTGCCTGCTCCGGTATTGTACGAAGAGGGCCATGGCGGCCAGCGCCGCGCCGATTCCGACAAGCATCGGTCCGCGTTGCCGCGCGCCGCGCATGATGGCCCGTTTGCCTTGTTCAACGTAGTACTGCGGTAGATGATCCATGACATTCCTTCAGAACTATGAAGGGCTTGGAGGTGATGCCTCATCGCTAAGTTCAATGCCCGAACTTGCGCGGCATGCGCATGCGAACGTAGACTCGCGCATTCCCGCAACGGCATTCCATGTACCGACAATGACAAAGACCATCACCGCTATCGCGCCCGGCGTATATGAACACTACAAGGGGAAGAAATATTTCGTGCTTGGATTATCCAGGGATACCGAGACCGACGAAGTATGCGTCGTCTATCGGCCGCTCTACGAAACCCAGTGGCCGCAACTGTTTCATCGGAATGCGCAGATGTTCCTGGAGAACGTCATCGTGGATGGAATCGCACAACCGCGCTTCAGGCCAGTCGCGATTTGAACGCCATGCGGCTATGGCAGTGTACTGATCGGATGCGGCGCAGCCGCTAAATGAGGACGGAAACGATCATGCGGATGTTTGCGGCACGCGTTCCGC
>JAQGLQ010000398.1 GCA_028292785.1 Noviherbaspirillum sp.
CCGATGGTCAGGTTCTGGCGGATCGACAGGTGCGGGAACAGTTCGAAGTTCTGAAACACCATGCCGATGCGCGCGCGCAGCCTCGACAGATTGGTTTTCGGATCGCCCACCGAGACGCCGTCGACCATGATCTCGCCTTTCTGGAACGGCTCCAGACCGTTGACGGTCTTGATCAGCGTCGATTTGCCCGACCCCGACGGGCCGCACACCACCACCACGTCACCCTTCTCCACGCTGGTCGTGCAATCGCCCAGCACCTGGAACTCGCCGTACCATTTGCCGACGTTTTTTATATCGATCATTTAAATATCCTTAACGAATGATGGCAATGCGCTCCTGCAACCGCTTGACCGAAGCCGAAAGCGTGAAACTGAGGGCAAAATAAATGAGAGCCACGAACAGATAGAGTTCGACCACACGACTGTCACGCTGCGCGATCTTGACCGACGCGCCGACGAAATCGGTGACGTTCAGCAGCGATACCAGCGACACGTCCTGGAACAGAACAATGGTTTGAGTAAGAAGGATCGGCAGCACATTGCGAAAAGCCTGCGGCAGAATCACGAGACGCATCGACTGCCAGTAAGTGAAGCCAAGCGCATAACCGGCATTCACCTGGCCCTTGGTGATGCTCTGAATACCGGCACGCATGATTTCGCAGAAATAAGCGGCTTCGAACATGATGAACGTGATGTAAGCCGAGCGGTCCGCGCCGAGCTGTATCGGCCGCTCCGACCCCGCTATCGCCTGGATCACGGACGGAACCAGGAAATAGAACCAGAAGATGACAAGCAGCAGTGGAATCGAGCGCATCAGATTGACATAGCCCGCGGCGAATGCGGCCAGGGGCTTGACCGATGACAGCCGCGCCATGGCAAGCAGCGTGCCGAACAAAACGCCGCCGCATGCCGCGACAAGGGTGAGCTGCAAGGTGTATTGCAGACCCGATGCCAGATATGGCCAGGTCCGGCCGATCACATCGAAATCGAGGTCGCCCATTATTTACCTCCTATGATGTAGCCGGGGACGGCAACCCGCCGCTCGATCAATGCCATGACACGGTTGGCGCTCATCGCGATGACCACATAGATCAGCGTGGCGGCGGCGAACGCCTCGAAGTACAGGAATGTCATTTCCGCCATTTCACGCGTGCGGAAGAAGAGTTCCACCATGCCGATCGAGTATGCGACCGCGGTGTTCTTGAACAGGTTCATCACTTCGGACGTGAGCGGCGGGATGATCACGCGATACGCCATTGGCAACAGCACGAACCGGTAGGTTTGAATCTGCGTGAATCCAAGCGCATAACCCGCGCTGCGCTGACCGCGCGGCAGCGACTGGATGCCGGACCTTACCTGTTCGGCGATGCGCGCCGAGGTGAAGAACCCGAGACACACTACCGCGGTGCCAAACTGATGGGCGGTCGGGTCGAGTGCCGTCACCCAGGCTTTCACTGCGGGGACCAGTCCCGGAATCACGAAATACCAGACGAAAAACTGGACCAACAAAGGGATATTGCGGAACAGCTCGACATACGCATTCCCGGCTCGAACCAACCAGCCCTTGTTGGTCGTGCGCGCTACGCCGACCACCGAGCCGATGGTGAACGCCAATGTCCAGGCCAGCACGGCCGTCAGGACCGTCCAGCCGAGTCCGGAGCAGAGCATCTGGCCCCATGTCTCATCGAGGTCCGGCACCTGCTCCAATAATATTGCTACGTTCATTTTTGTCTCTCTCCAACAGCCGGACCAGACCCGCTCGTGGCAGCCCGATGCGATCCGGCATGCCGGCAATGAGCCGGCGACGACACTTGAAAAAACCGGCCGGCGCAATAACCGGCCATCTATATCGCTTTGAAAAGGCTGATGCGAAAGCGCTCAGATACCTTTGTCGTTAGGATTCTTGAAAGCTTCGATCAAGGTAGGCGGAAGTGGGAAATTAAGATTGAGGCCCTTCGGCGGAATCGGGGCGGTAAACCATTTCTTGTAAATCTTCTCAATCTCGCCCGACTTCATGATGCCGCCGATGGTTTTGTCGACGAGCGCCTTGAATTGCGGGTCATCCTTGCGCAGCATCAGCGAGTACGGCTCCTGGCGCAGCGATTCCGGCAGGATTCGGAATTCGGCGGGATGCTTTGCGTTGGCGATTTGGCCCGCCAAAAGGATATCGTCCATCACGAAGGCCGCGGCACGGTCTTCGGCCAAGAGCAGGAACGATTCGGCATGATCCTTGCCGTAGATTTCCTTGACGTCCGCCCCATTGCTCTTTTCATAGGCCTTAAGCAGCGGAACCGAGGTAGTGCCGGAGGTTGTGGATACGGTTTTCCCGTTGAGGTCGGCGATCGAATTGATGGCTGAGCTTTTCTTCACTGCAGCACTGACATTGATGATGAAATAGGTCGGTCCGAACGCGACCTGCTGCTGACGCGCGGCCGAGTTGGTCGTCGAACCGCATTCCATGTCGATGGTGCCGTTTTGCAGCAGCGGAATCCGGTTGCTCGAAGTCACCGGCTGGAGATTCACCTTCAGATTTGAGAGCTTGAGCTCCGCCTTTACCGCATCGACGACTTTCATGCACAGGTCGATCGCATAGCCCACCGGCTGCTGCTTGTCATCGAGATAGGAAAATGGAATTGACGATTCACGGTGTCCGACCGTGATTGTTCCCGTGTCCTTTATTTTCTTGAGGGTGCCCGTCAGTTCCTGGGCTTGCGCGATGCCTGCTACCGTACCGGCGGCAAAAAGCAGTGCGGCCATCATTGACAACTTCATACAATCTCCTTGAAAGATTTGTTTCGGCGGTTATGTCTGCGGACTTTTTCTGTCCGACCCTGTGATTGATTCCATTCCGTACGGCCCGCATCCAAGCCGGGGCTGAAGAAGCAGCCTCGCTGCGCTCACGCTTCGCACCGGTAATCGTGAGTCGTGACATTAAAATCATTTCTGATGTCATCGACAATGATTATTAGTTCTTGCCAAAGCAAGAGGACGGAACAAGTACGGCGAGCGACACTGCAATGCAGTTGGTGACAAAAACCTTCGTCACGTTCAAGCAACCGCGCATGCATTGCTCAACATCGCTTGGCGGACACATGGCTGCGTCGGGCGAAAAAAAGCCGGGCGGGCTTGCGGCCCGTCCGGCGAATCCACCTGGGAGGTGGAGGAGACAATTACACTATAGTCTGCGGATCCTGCGGGCACACGACAAATTAGTGAACCTAATAATCTTGCCCGGGCGGATCTGCGATTCTGTTAGCTATCGAGCAACCGGAGCAGCAGTGCCTGCTGCCGTTTGATCGGGCCGCATGCCATCTTCAATGTTTCAGCCCGAGCCATTTTCTCGACGTTGTATTAAGGATGGCGCATCATGTTCTGGAACTTTCCGGTTCGCAGTCCGCCTGCGATGCCTGCCGGGTCGATTCCTCATCGGCTCGCTGCCCGTCGACGATGAATCGCTCGACTCCTTCGGCCGAGAGCGGCCGGCTGAAATAAAAGCCCTGCACTTCATCGCACAGGTTTTTGCGCAGGAAGAGTAACTGCTCCTGCGTTTCGACGCCTTCGGCGATAACTCGCAGATTCAGTCGATGTCCCAGCGCGATCACCGCGGACGCGATGGCTTCATCATTTTTGTCGACAGGTATATTGCACACGAATGAACGGTCGATCTTCAGCCGCGCCACCGGAAAGCTCTTGAGCGCACTGAGGCTGGAATATCCGGTTCCGAAATCATCGATCGCCAGGCGCACGCCCATGGCCTGCAGTTTTCCCATGGTGACGATTGCCTGCGAGACATCGTGCATGATCAGGCTTTCGGTCACTTCCAGCTCGAGGTATTCGGGTTTAAGGCCGCTATCGGACAGCGCACGCTCCACCTTGCGAATCCACTCGGCGTCCCGGAACTGACGGGCCGACACATTGACCGATATCACAAGCGGGGGCAAGCCCGCATCCTGCCAGGCCTTGTTCTGGAGGCATGCCGCATTCAGCACCCAGTCGCCGATCTCCACAATCAGCCCGGTATCCTCGGCGAGCGGGATGAAGCGCCCTGGCGGAACCATGCCGAGCTCCGGATGCCGCCAGCGAACCAGGGCCTCGACGCCGAGAATGCGTTCCGACTGCGCATCGACCTGAGGCTGGTACTCCAGGAAAAACTCGCTGTGGGTCAGAGCGTTGCGCAACTGTTCCGCCAGGCGCAGCCGTTCATGAACCTTCGCATTGATCTCGGCGGTGTAAAACTGAAAATTATTACGGCCCATTTCTTTCGCCGCGTACATTGCCGCATCGGCATTCCTGAGCAAGGCGCCTACATCGTCGCCGTCACGGGGGTAGCTGGCAAGACCGATGCTGCACGTGACGCGGAGTTGATGCGCGCCGATCTGCATTGGCATTGCGACCGCGTCGCGAATTTTCTGCAGGATCTTGATCGATGCCTCCGGCTTCTCGGTCTGGTCGAGCAACAGAATGACGAATTCATCGCCACCCAGGCGGACCACCGTGTCGCTGGTCCGGACGCAGGCGACCATGCGCTCGGCGACGCACTTGAGCAGTTCGTCGCCCATATGATGACCCATGCTGTCATTCACGTCCTTGAAGTTGTCGAGGTCGATGAACAGCACCATCAGCTGGCGCTGATATCGCCTGGCATGCAGCATCGACTGGCGCAGCCGGTCTTCGAGCAGCGTGCGGTTAGGCAGTCCGGTCAGCCGGTCATGCATCGCATGGTGCTCGAGTTCGACGGCGTTGGATGCCAGCATGGCACGCGACTTTTCGAGCGCGACGGCCATCTTGTTCATCGCCGTGCCCAGCTCGGCGAATTCATGTCGACCGCCATCATCGACCCGCGCATCGAAGTCGCCGGTGGCGATGCGTTTCGCCACCTCCGCGACCTCGGAGAGCGGCGCCGTGATGCTGTCACGAATCATTTGCGCGATTTTCAGGCCGATGCCGAGCGATAGCACGAGAATTGCGAACAGAAGCAGAGTGGCCCAGCGAATGCGATCCTTGATGACGCTCTCGTTGCCATTGCTATGGCTGTCCGCGACTTGCGCCAGCGTGCGGAACGTGGCGCCGCTGGCATCATGGAGCTGCGTCAGCCGATGCAGCGCATCGGCCGTGCGCTGCCGATCGCCGTCGCGCAGGGCCGGGACGAAGTCTCCGGCGGCAGCCTGGCGGAATCCGCTCATCAGCGCATCGGCCTGATCCATTATCGAGTCGATCGGCGAGCTTTGGCTTGTTTCGCCCTGCGTCGCCCTGCGCTGAACGGAATCGGTATCGAGCAATACGCGCAGACGGTTGAGCAAGGCATCCTGCTCGGCCTTATTCGTTGCGCCGGAAAGCCGCAGGCAGAGCAGATACGACTCGACAATTCTGTGCGAGCGCTCCTGAATATAAGCGGCAGTGTCTTTGCCGCGAACGATTTCCTGATAGGCGTCCCCCGTGACGCGAAATTCATTGAGGGTCTTGAAAGACCAGAACCCGGACACGGCAAATGAAATCGAAAACAGGGCGATGAGCACCGTGAATCGTTTCCAGAGATTTAAGCTTCGAAATAGGTTCACGAGCTCTCCATTTTCGGTCTTGTATTGGTAACTGGTGGTCCTCTCGCCCCGGTTCGCTGCTGCCGGATGCCCAAAACCGATCGCGGCGTGAGCAATGCACGGCCGGGAACCTTCCTGCCGGCGCAGAACGACGGCCAAAGCATCTGCATAACCACCAGGGCACGATTGGAGAATGGAGCCGGTCGGATCTGAAGTAAGCAAAAATTAGTTTGCCTCATTAATCGCGTTGCAAGATTCGTCGAGGAAGACAAGATGCGCGGCAGCGCCGGACCGTGTCGAAGGCAACGTCATCCAGCGTGAAATGCTGATCTTTTCCGTTCGCAGGATTGTTATATTTTTAATTTATTTCGTTCCGCGATGTCGTGGCTTTGTCCGCGATCCCCTTCACCCAACTCGTCCGGTGTCCTATGTATTCAATACAATCAAATTCTTTTTCCAAGTCCATGCCTGACTTCCTCGTCAGTAATGTCGCCGCGATGAAGGTCTTTCTCTGCCTGGAGCTCAATCGCCATGACGAGTTGAACGATATCCTTCCGGAGCAACTGTCGCTGGCAAGCCAGGGGAAGCTTTCATCTGACGAGCTCGTGCTCATTTTGTCGGGATGGGATCCCGGTCGCCATCCGCTGGTGCCGCACACGCCCGGGCTGTATAAAGCAGTCGAGGCCTGCAACACGGAATCCGTTGAGGTACTGCTTGCATGCATGCTGGAAGCTGCGTCAAAACGGCTGATCCGTCGTGACCAGTTCATCGAACTGATGGCCGGATATGACCCTGCTAAACAGCCTGCTCTGCAAAAGGCCTTGATCAGTGACGGCAAAATATCCTTGCACAAGGATCAACACGCGCGACTGATCCGGACCTATATCGCATTCGCATGCAGGGCACAGGAATTGTCGATCTTCGAGCCCATTGACCTCGTGTCATTCTTGCATGGCTATCCATTTCCAGTGCCGAATCTCGCCGCCGCACTCGCTTGCGGAGATGTGGTCCGTATCAATGCATTTCTCGACTCTGTTATCAGTGCCGCGCAGAGCGGCCATATCAGCTCGTATCATCTCCAGAAGATTCTCGTCGCATTGATGCCGAGGGATTCATGCGCGCTCAATATGATCATGGAGAATGGCTCGCATGGCGTTATAAAGAGTTATCTGGATCACTTGCTGGACGCTGCCCGTAAAAAACTCATCGACGCGGGGCAGCTTGAAGAACTGCTGTGGCCATGCAAGAAGGTGCCCGCCTTGATGAAATCAATATTTTCCCGCTCGGGCGACGCAACGCGGCTATT
>JAQGLQ010000414.1 GCA_028292785.1 Noviherbaspirillum sp.
GTTCCTTGATGTAGGACATGTAGCGCTGTTCGGTTTCCGGCGCAAACTGCTCCCGCTCGATCTGCTGCTCGAGCACATACAACAGGTGCACCGGATTGGCCGCCACTTCGGTGTTGTCGAAGTTGAACACTTTCGACAGGATCTTGAAGGCGAAGCGGGTCGACAAGCCGTTCATGCCTTCATCCACGCCGGCATAATCGGAGTATTCCTGACGCGACTTGGCCTTCGGATCGGTGTCTTTCAGGTTCTCGCCATCGTACACCTGCATCTTGCTGAAGATGCTCGAGTTCTCCGGCTCCTTGACGCGCGACAACACCGCGAACTGGGCCATCATCTTCAAGGTGCCGGGCGCGCACGGCGCACTCGCCAGCGAGGAACCGCTGACCAGTTTCTCGTAGATCTTGATCTCGTCGCTTACGCGCAGGCAGTACGGCACCTTGACGATATAGATACGATCGAGAAACGCTTCATTGTTCTTGTTGTTGCGGAATGCCTTCCATTCGGATTCGTTCGAGTGCGCAAGCACCACGCCGTCGAAGGGAATCGCACCGAAGCCTTCGGTGCCCTTGTAATTGCCTTCCTGGGTCGCGGTCAGCAACGGGTGCAGCACCTTGATCGGCGCCTTGAACATCTCCACGAATTCCATCAGGCCCTGATTGGACAGGCACAGGCCGCCCGAATAGCTGTAGGCGTCGGGATCATCCTGCGAATATTCTTCGAGCTTGCGGATGTCGACCTTGCCTACCAGTGAAGAAATATCCTGGTTGTTCTCGTCGCCCGGCTCGGTCTTCGAAATCGCGATCTGCTTGAGCACCGATGGATAGCGTTTGACGACGCGGAACTGATTGATGTCGCCGTTGAATTCATGCAAGCGCTTCACCGCCCACGGGCTGGGGATAGGCCGCAGGTAGCGGCGCGGGATGCCGTAGTCTTCTTCCAGAATCGCGCCGTCTTCAGCTTCATTGAACAGCCCGAGAGGCGATTCGTTGACGGGCGAACCCTTGATGCAATAGAAGGGGACGCGCTCCATCAACTGCTTGAGTTTCTCGGCGATGGATGACTTGCCGCCGCCGACCGGCCCCAACAGGTAGAGCACCTGTTTGCGTTCCTCGAGACCTTGCGCTGCATGACGGAAATAGGAAACAACCTGCTCGATCACTTCCTCCATTCCATAGAACTCGCGGAATGCAGGATAAATTTTAATAACCTTGTTGGCGAAGATGCGCGAGAGCCGCGGATCATGGCGCGTGTCGATCAGTTCAGGTTCGCCGATCGCTTCGAGCATGCGCTCTGCGGCAGTGGCGTAGGCGAGTCGATCACGCTTGCACAACTCGAGATATTCTTGCAGAGAATATTCCTCCTCCTTAGTCCGCTCATACCTTGCTGCATAGTTGTCAAAGATTTTCATGTAACGTCCTTTGCAATGTAACGGGCTACAGGTACGGATTCACATCTTATTGCCACTCCGTAATTTCATAATACGCGTACTTTTTTCTAACCGATAGGAAATTATTCTAATAATTAGTAAGAACTTTTGAGGGCCAGCAAAGATTGTTTGACTGGTCATCGACCGCCACGCGATCCTGCTTCCTCTTCGCAATTTTCATAGCGAAGATCAATGCTTCATTTTTGAATCTTATGCGACTGTGCAATCGCTTCGCCACGATGTGACGAAATAGACACAAGGCAAAAACCAATATTTTTTTAGTGCCGCAAGGTTACAAATGCGCGCTCATTGCCATCAAAAGCTTTGGTATGGTTTTCTCGTAAAAGATTCCGCCGCCCCTTATGATTAAACAACAATCCTTCATGCGGCGTTTCATCTTTTGCGCTGGCATCGAAGCGGATTCGTTATATGCAAGCGTACTGACTACTTCAGTTGCGCCTCTTGCTCACCTGTTCAACAGGCCTTCAAGTTCTTTTCCGATCCGCTCATGCGCCTTGTTTTTTTGTTCATCGATGGCGGTGCGGGCCTTCGAACGAATGGACTGTTTCCTGTCGTCGCGCTTTTGCTTTGCCAGTTCGCCGGCCATGCTCTGAAAATCGATACGCCATCCGATCGCATCGAAAGGGCCCGACAAGCGCATCGGAATGGTGACTCCCTTAAGAGCCTGCAACTCCTTTCCATCCTGCCCTTGCAAGGTCGATACCACCGTCGCCTTGGCCAGATAATCAAGTCGTTCATTGGCGAGATCGATACTGCCTGAACCGCTGATGCGAAGCAGCGGCGATGTGATCGCCAGATCGTCGTTGCGCGCTATGCCATCGGCCATGACGAAGCTCGCCGCGAGTTCGGTGAAGTCGGTCTTCTCGTCGAGGGAAGCGGCGCCCGTTTCGGGCCCGTCACCGTGCCTGATCGCACCAAACCTCGCCTTCGCCTCGCGGACGGCCCGCGCCACATTGATGCCATGCAGCGCACCATCATGGAGCTCCACACGCGCCGTACCGTGCAGGCTTTTACCGATCTGTGCCAGCGAGGCGCCACGCGCCGTCACATCGAGACGGACGTTGCCCCGGCCTTCGATCGGCTGTTTATCGAACGCATCCTTCAGCAGCGGACCAAGGCGAACGCCGACGAGGTTGTGATGCAGCACGAAATCCGGCGCAGCGGTCGCGGTCGCCGATGCGGAACCGCTGACGCTACCTCCGTACAGGTTCGCGCTCACGGAATGCGCTTCTATTCTGCCGTCGGCGGCGCGCAGATCGATGCGCAGGTTCGACGCCTTGATGTTGTCGATCTCGAGCGAACCGATACGCAGGCTGCCGGCAGCGTTCAGTTCGCGCAGCGCCGACAGGTCGATCGCATGCTCCGATGCCTGCCCCCCGGCTTGCGGTGCGGCTTTCGCCGTGGCACTGGAAGCCGCCGGCTTGCCGAGATAACGGTCGCCATCGAGACTGTCGATGTTCAAGTTGAAACCATATGCAACCGGCGAAAATCCCTCGATGCCGAGTTTCGCATCGAATCCGCTTTCATCGAATCTGCCTGTCAGGGTCGCGGACGCAAGCCGCTTGCCGATATCGAGAATCGCCTTTCCATCCGCATTCAGACGCAGCATGCCGCCGGCGGGATTGGGCAAGGTGAATGCCGCGGCAAGCTTCGCGAATTCGATCGACTGTGTTTGCAGATTGGCGGAAAACGGGCTGTCCACGGATCCGTCGAGGGCGCGTCCGCCCTGTTTTCCTGACAACGAAAGCTTGAGCCGGGGGGAGGTGAACAGCAATTTGTCGATGTCTCCTGTCACGTCGCCCGCGATGTGCGCTTTCGCGTCAAGCGCCGCGCCCTTGATCGCCACATCGAGCGCCAGCGGCGCCATCATGAAATTCCGCGGCACACCATCGAACGCAGGCACCGACAGGTTCAGCACGATATTGCGCGGCCCTTGTGCGAATCGTGCTTCCGCATTCGCCTTGTCGCCGGTCACTTGTTCCCCGTTCATCGCGAAACGCGGCGCATCGAGACGCAGGCTGACCGGCTTTCCGGCCTGCCTGCCGCTTGCGGACAGCTTGATGCCGTCGAACAGGAAAAGCTTTTCGGATGGATTCAATTCCGCGTTGCCGCTTGCTTTCAGCACGATGCCGGAAATATCGGACAAGGCGCCCTTGATGTCGGCCTCGGCATCGTCGAATACATAATGCCGGCGATCGGGATAGAAGGTGAAGCCGGTCTTCAACGCGATCCGCGCGTCGATGGCCGGATCGTTTCCCTTTACGTAGGCGACCAGCGATGCCCGGCTTGGCAGGCCGCTGGCGAGCTCGCCGGTTTCGAGGGAGAGCTTGGCGATCTGAAACCGGCGACGCGTCAACTGGTCTTCGTAACGGATGCTGGCGTTGGTGACGCTGACGCTGCGCACATCGAAGCTGATGCCGTCGCTGCCGGCGTCCGCCGGTGTCAGCAGGTCGCCGTAGTTGCTGCTGCCGTCCTTGTAGCGCTTGACGTTGACATGGATGGCTTCGATCCCTACATGGTCGACCACCAGCCTCTTCGATAGCAACGGCATCAGGCGCAGCGCCAGTTTCGCGCTGACCGCCGAGGCGAACTCGGCGCTGCTGTTGCGCTCGGAAATACTGACCCTGCCAAGATCCACGCCTATCCTGGGAAACAGTGTCAGCCTGATCTGGCCAGGAATCATCAACGTGCGCTGGGTTTTTTCCTGCACCATGCGCACGATCAGCGGCTTGTAATCGTTGGGGTTGAAGGTGGCGGCGAGAATGCCGGCCGCGATGAGCAACAGCGTGATCAGTACGGACAAGCCGATCGCAACGTACTGGGTAGTTTTCGACATCTTATTCCTCAGACTGTTCTGCCCTGGGTCGACGGCGTATGCCCGCGACGATGTGTCTTCAGCAGAAAACGCGCCGGGTCGAGCGCGGCGGCCAGCGACGCTTCGATGGGCAGCGGTTCGCCGTTCAGCGACGACGCCAGCAACTCGGCCGCGAACGGCGCCCAGATCAGGCCGCGCGATCCATAACCGAGCAAGGCATAGGCATCCGGCAGGCGCGGCACATCGCGCAGCCGCGTTCCGCCTGCACCGGCCGCCGCATCGTAGTCGGGCAACGCTCCCACCAGCGGCAGACGATCCGGCGTCACGCAACGAAAACCAACCCTGCCGGAAAGTGGCAACGCCTCGAGGCCTGCCGTGTGCGGCAGCATGCGCGCCAGCCGGCTCAGATTTTCTTGCTGGCTGGATTTGCGCGGCAACGGATCGTCGTCGAAATCGTACGATGCGCCGACGCTGCAAACACCGTTGGCGGCACGGGTCAGATAAGCTTCACCGCACAATACCATGCTCAGACCGGGCAGCGATGCTTCGGGTATGTGCGTTACTTGCCCGCGCACTGCGGCAAGCGGCAGATATTGTGTCTGATGGAAACTATTTCCATAAGTTCCATTGGCAATAATGATGACCGGTGCTTCCGCAATGATGCCACCCTCGCGGTCGGTTACCTGCCAGCGGCCGCCGTTCCTCTCCAGGCACGCCGCGTCGCACATGAAGCGCGTTTGCACGCGCGGGCCGCACGTTTCCAGCAATGCGCGGCATAAGCCGGCGGGATGCACCCATCCGCCCCCCGCGAACAGCCAGCCGCCGAACGATGTTTGCGCGCCGGTCAGCGCTGCGGCTGCGGGCCCATCGATCCACTCGGCATATTCGCGCGGGAAACCGTGCGTCAGCGCGGTGTCGCGCTGCAAGCGCGCCTCCGCGGGATCGGCGGCGAGCTGCAGCACGCCGCATGCCTCGCCCGAAAAGCCGGTGCCGATGCCCCCGGCCTGATCCCATAGCCTGCGGGTGAACAGGTAAGCGGCGCGCGCGAGCTGCGAACTCAGGTTGTCGTCCTTCGATATCAGCGGCCGAACGATGCCAGCGAGATTGCCCGATGCTTCCTGCGCCGGCCGTGCATGACGTTCGATCAGCGTTACCTGCCATCCGCGCGCCGCCAGCCGGTGGCATGCGGCACTGCCGGCGAGGCCGGCGCCGATCACGATCGCCGCGCGTTCAGGCAGCGCGATGCGGCGCTGCGGCATTTGCCAGCGCGGCGCGAACCGCCCCGTCGGCGTGCCGTTTTCGGGATCCGTGTCGAATACGAAGCCGGCCTGCAGCAGCGGCTTGCGCACTGCATCCGGCATGCTGTCGCTTGCCAGCGTTGCGTCCGGCGCGGCCAGCCGGTTGAGCCGGGCCAGTACCCCCGGCGCCGACAAGCCCGTTTTCTTTTCCGGCGTAAAACCGGTGAGATAAAACGCATCTGCGCTCGCGTCGATCTCGGATAGACAGTCGGCGGGATCATCCAGCACCAGGGTCAGCACCACGCGGCCATGATCCAGCAGCAGGCGATGAAATCCGCGTATCAGCGGCGGCCATGCGCTGCGCAACTCCTGCGACAGGCACGCCAGCTCCGGCGGCAACGCGGCATGCAGATGCGCGAGCTGCTCCGCGCTGAAAGGACGATGCTCGACCGCGAGGTAATGCAATTGCGCCGGACGCGCGGCATCGTCGCGCCAGCCGCTCCAGGTGGCGAGAAAATTCAATCCCTGGCCGAAGCCCGTTTCGACGATGACGAAGCGTTCGCGTCCTCGCCAGCGGGCGGCGAGCCGGTTTCCGCCGATGAATACTTTGCGCGCCTGTTCGAGATGGTTGCCGACTGTCAGGCTATCGGGCGCCCTGTCGATGGACGATGCGGGAAACAGGGGAAGGCGGGGCATGGATTGCACGAGAATGAAATAAAATCATTGTAACGATGTACACTGCGCGTCGCCCGTATGTTTGGTGAGCGCTTCGGGTACGCCCGGCATCGTCCCGGCCCAACCATTTTTAATCACATGAAATGACTCGTTCCAGCACTCCGCAAGTAAAACCTCCGGCCGCGCTTCCTGCCTATGCGGTCAGGAGCTCCAGCATCCATGGCAACGGCGTATTCGCCCGCAGGAAGATTCCGGCCGGCACGCGCATCATCGAATACAAGGGCGAGCGCATCAGCTGGAAAGAAGCGCTCCGGCGCGAACAGCTGAAGGAAAGCGACTCGACGCATACCTTCCTGTTCAGCCTGGAAGACGGACGGGTGATCGACGGCGGCAGCCGCGGCAACGATGCGCGCTGGATCAATCATGCCTGCGAGCCGAACTGCGAAGCGCAGGAAGCAAATGGGCGCGTGTTCATCTATGCCCTGCGCGACATCCAGCGCGGCGAAGAGCTGAACTATAACTATGCGCTGGTGCTCGATCAGCGGCATACGCCGGCGGTCAAGCGCGCCTATGCATGCTTGTGCGGAGCGCCGGGCTGCCGCAAGACCATGCTGGCGCCGAAGACGGGAAAGAAGAGCGCGGCTTGACCGGCCGCCCGCAGCCATGCTCCGAATCCTCATTCGCATCCCCGAACAGACGCTGGAACTGGTCGATGACGGCGGCGCCGTCGTCAAGCGCTATTCAGTATCGACCGCGAGCAAAGGCCCGGGCGAACTACGCGGCAGCAATTGCACCCCGCGCGGATGCCATGTGATTCGCGCCAAGATCGGCGGCGGCATGCCGGCCAACACGGTGTTCAGGGCGCGCCGCCCCACCGGCGAAATCCATTCGGAACAACTGGCCGCCGACAATCCGGGGCGCGACTGGATTCTCAGCCGCATCATGTGGCTGTCGGGCTGCGAACCCGGCCTCAATCGGCTGGGCGAGGTCGATACGATGCGCCGCTATATCTATATTCACGGATGTCCGGACAGCGCTCCGATGGGGGTACCGGCATCGATCGGCTGCGTGCGCATGCGCAATGCCGACATCATCGAGCTGTTTGACCTGGTGCCCGTCGGCACGCCGGTGGAAATCTGCGCATAGCAGCGGCCTACGATCGCCGCGCCAGCGGATGATGGCGGAAGCAATCGCTACGGTGATCGTTGACCATGCCGATCGCCTGCATGTACGCATAAATGATGGTCGACCCGACGAACTTGAACCCGCGCCTGGCGAGATCTTTCGAGATGCGGTCGGATAGCGCCGTCTTCGCAGGCGGTGCCTCGCCGCTCCATTCCTTCTGCACCGGCACGCCGCCGACATAGGCCCAGAGGAAGGCATCGAGCCCGCCTGCTTCCTCGCGCAGGCGCAGATAAGCCTGCGCATTGGTGATCGTGGCCGCGATCTTGAGGCGATTGCGCACGATGCCCGGATTGTCGAGCAGCTGCGCCACCTTGACCGCATCGTAGCGCGCGATCTTCTCCGCATCCCAATCATCGAATGCTTTTCGATAGCCCTCGCGCTTGTTGAGGATGGTTTCCCAGCTCAGCCCGGCCTGCGCGCCTTCCAGGTTGAGCATTTCGAACAAGCGGGTTTCATCGTGGCAGGGTACGCCCCACTCCTGGTCGTGATAGGCGAGATAAAGAGGATTGGCGGGGTTGGCCCAGCCGCAGCGGGTAATCGTCATGGTAAGCAACGCATGCGTATCGATGGGGACACATTATAGTTGCGCG
>JAQGLQ010000452.1 GCA_028292785.1 Noviherbaspirillum sp.
CGCCAGCCGGCAGGCCATCACCGCCGGCACGTCCACCTTGCTGGCGGCGCGCGAGGTGAAGCGAAAGGCGATCACGGTTGCCTCGCACATGCTGGGCGTGGCGCCGGAACTGCTCGACATCCGCGACGGCCGGGTGTCGACGACAGGCATGGAACAGGACGGCGTTGCGCTGGCGAAGATCGCGGACCAGCTGCGCGGCCTGCCGGGCTATTCGTTTCCGGCCGGCGTAAGCGTCGGGCTCGAGGCGACCAGCATGTTCAGGATCGACGCGCTGGCTTACGCCAATGCGTTCCATGCATGCGAGGTCGAGGTCGGCATCGACACCGGCGAGGTCAGGATTCTGCGCTACATCGCCGTGCAGGACTGCGGCAAGCTGCTCAACCCGCAGATCGCCGAAGGGCAGATCCACGGCAGCATCGCGCACGGGATCGGCAACGCGCTGTTCGAATGGATGGGCTACGACGAGGAAGGCCAGCCGATCACCACCACCTTCGCGGATTATCTGCTGCCCACCGCCACCGATGTCCCGCATATCGAGATCATCTGGCTCGAGACGCCGTCGCCGATCAACCCGCTGGGCATCAAAGGCGTCGCCGAGGCCGGCATCGTGTGCGTCGGCTCGGCGCTGGCGTCGGCGATCGACAATGCGCTCGAACCGTTCGACGTGCGCATCGCCGATCTGCCGGTCAAGCCGATGCGGCTGCTGGAACTGATCGACGCCGGGCGGGCATCGGCGCAAGCCCGGTCCGGAATGACGGCCGGGCCGCACGAGGCGGCTTCACGGCCCGCGCTCACACCGGCAACCGGAGAGCATGCATGAAGATCGAAACCCTGCTGGAGCGACCGATGAAACCGTTCATCCATTTTCACAACGTTGCCCTCAGCTACTCGCCCGGCTCGCCGCCTGCCATCGAAGGCATCAACGTCGCCATCAGGGAACACGAGTTTGTTGCGATCGTGGGGCCGTCGGGCTGCGGCAAATCGACCTTCATGAAGCTGTGCACCGGCCTGAAGCCGCCCTCGTCGGGTTCGGTGATCGTCGACGGCCGCGAAGTGGCGGGCCCGCTGAAGATCACCGGAATGGCTTTCCAGGCATCCAATCTTTTGCCGTGGCGAACCACGCTCGACAATGTATTGCTGCCCCTCGAGATCGTCCAGCCTTACAAGTCGAACTTCCGGGCGAAGCGCGAAGAATACGTGGCGCGCGCCATGAAGCTCATCGAAACGGTCGGCCTCAAGGGATGGGAGCAGAAATACCCGTGGGAGCTTTCCGGCGGCATGCAGCAGCGCGCCTCGATCTGCCGCGCCCTGGTGCATGAGCCGAAACTGCTGATGCTGGACGAACCCTTCGGCGCGCTCGACGCGTTCACCCGCGAAGAGCTCTGGTGCGTGCTGCGCGACCTCCACGCGGCAAGTCCGTTCACCGTGGTGCTGGTGACGCACGACTTGCGCGAAGCTGCGTTCCTCGCCGACAGCGTCTACGTCATGAGCCGGCGGCCGGGCCGGATACTCGTAAAAAAGGAGGTCGGGCTGCCGCGGCCGCGCGACCTCAAGGTCACTTATACGCCGGAGTTCGGCGACATCGTGCAGGAACTGCATGAGCACATCGGCATCCTGCGCCATTCCTGAATCGAAACCAACATGAAAAATCACATGGCCAGACTCACGCCGATCCTTTCGATACTCGCCATGTTCGCGCTATGGGAAATCATCTGCGCGGCGTTCCGGATCGACCCCTTCATATTGCCGAAGCCGTCAGCGATCTGGCATGCGCTGATCGAGTACCGCGGACAGATCGCCATCCATTCCTTCCAGACGCTCTGGACGACGATCGCCGGCTTCGCCATCGCGGTCCTCGTCGGCATTGCGCTCGGTTCCCTGGTGGGTTCTTCGTCCGCGGTATTCCGGGCCTTCTATCCTTTGCTGGTCGGCTTCAATTCCATTCCCAAGGCGGCGTTTGTTCCGATCCTCGTGGTCTGGTTCGGCACGGGCACCCAGCCAGCCATCATCACGGCGTTCCTGCTCTCGTTTTTTCCGATCGTCGCCAATGTCGCCACCGGTCTGGCCACGCTGGAGCCGGAACTGGAGGATGTCATGCGCGCGCTCGGAGCGTCGCGCGTCGAGATCCTGAAGAAGGTCGGGCTGCCGCGTTCGATGCCGCTATTCTTCGCGTCGCTGAAGGTCGCCGTGACGATGGCTTTCGTCGGCACCGTGGTGGCGGAGATCAGCGCATCCGACAAGGGAATCGGCTATCTGATGATGTCCGCATCGTCGGGCATGAAGACCGACCTGATGTTCGCGGGGATGATCATGATCTCGGCGATGGCAATGGTGATGTACGAGTTCTTCGCCTGGATGGAAAAGCGCATGACGGGCTGGGCTCATCGCGGCGAACGCGCGCATGCCTGACCGGCATGGCGTTCACGGCAGCCGGAACGGCACGCTTCCAACGTCGTTGTTGGCCCTGACCAGCTTGATCAGCTGCAGCAGAAACTGCTGTTGCTCCGCCTTCGGCAGCTGATTGATGGTGCGCTCATGCGCGCGTTGCACCGCCGGCGCCATCTTTTCCAGCAGGCTCTTCCCCTTGCGCGTGAGCTTGACGAGCTTCACTCTCCCGTCCTCCGCGCTCTTGCGCCGTTCAAGCAAGCCGCGCGCATGCAGCCGCTGCACCACCTCGGCCACGCTGGTGCGTTCCAGCCCGATTTCCAGGGCGAGGCTGTTCTGGTCCAGTTCGCCGTGCACTTCAATCGTCGTCATCAGGCTGTATTGCACCGGCGTGATGTTGAACTCGCGCGCCTCCTCGAGAAACAGCGAGCAATGCAGCTGATGCAGGCGGCGGATGAGAAATCCGGGGCGGCCGAACAATAGTGATTGTTCCTGCGCGGCCATCAGTTGGGCAGCTACGCTAGCTTGTTTTGCGGTGGTCTTCATGTGGCGTGAAATCCGGAACATGCGGGATGAATGGGAGCCTGCATTTTAAAGCAGGATCGACCGTCGCAGCCGTGCCGCGCGGAATATATGTGGTACACCACGTTTTGCACGGAAAGGGGATTGGTTGCCCCAATAAGGTCCACATCGGCCGCCCCGCGGCAAGCATGTGCACCACAATCGGTGGCATACCACCTAATACATGGCGCGCACGCTCGCTTCGCTTTCGGGCACACCTCTTGCAAGGTACTTCGCATCAACTTTTACCGATGCGGATAATATGAAAACAACCATTCTGAAAAGAGGGCGGGTGATGGATCCGGCCTCCGGGCTCGATGCCGTGTGCGATGTTCTGGTGAGCGATGGCAGCATCGCCGCGATCGGCGACGACCTTGCAGACGCGCAGGCTGATGTGATCGATTGCGAAGGCAAGCTGGTCTTGCCCGGGTTGATCGACACGCATGCCCACGTCTATCAATACGTGACCGGCCGCTTCGGATTGAACGCCGATATGTGCGGCGTTCAATCCGGAGTCACCACGCTGATCGACCAGGGCGGTCCGAGCTGCATGACGCTGCCCGGCTTTCGCAAGTTCGTCGTGGAGCCGGCGCAGAGCCGTGTTCGCGCATTCCTCTCCGCGTATCTCGTGGGCGGGATGGAAGGGCATTACTACGCCGAGCTGTACCGGCCCGAGTGTGTCGATATCGACGCCACGGTACGCGCCGCAAAAGCCAATCCGGACCTCGTCAAGGGCATCAAGGCGCACGCCGAAGTGGGCGGCTTCGCACGCTGGGGCGTGGACGTCATGCGCGCCTCGGCGGAGATCGGCAGGCAGGCCGGGCTGCCGGTGTATGTCCACTTCGGCCAGTTGTGGCCCCTCCCCGAGCGCGGTGGACAGGAGGTCGATCCCGACCGCATCCTGACGGACATCATCGACATGCTCAAGCCGGGCGATGTGCTGGCCCACCCGTTCAGCCGCCACCCGGGCGGTTTTGTCGAGCGCAATGGACGCCTGCACCCGCTGGTCCGCGAAGCCGTCGCGCGCGGCGTGAAGGTGGACGTCGGGCATGGCTCGCATTTCAGCTACAACATGGCGCGCACGGTGCTGGATGCCGGCATCATCCCCGATACGCTGGGCGCCGACATGCACGGCTATAACATCTCGGTGAAAGCGCCGGCGGGCACGCCGGCGTCGCACCCCGATGAAGAGCACATGTTCGCCGGCAGCACCCGCTTCAGCCTGGTGTCGGCCATGACCAGCATGCTGGCGCTCGGCCTGCCCTTGGAACAGGTGGTGCCCATGGTCACCACCAACGCGGCGCGGATGGCCGGCATGTCCGACGAGGTCGGTTCCCTGCGCATCGGTTCGGCCGCCGACATCACGGTGCTCCATGATGATCAGGGCAGCTGGGTACTGAAGGATAACGAAGGTACGCAAGTGGTCGCGAAACGCAAGCTGGAGCCGGCGTTCTGCCTGCGCGGCGGCGTGCGCTTCGATGCCGATGCGCCGATTCTGCCGGCGCTGCAGAGCGCATAGCGGGAGCTAGAATGAGGAGCAGCAGTTACGCGCGATCGGCTGCGCGGCTTCATGTCGCGGCCGCGACTGCTGATGATCGACGCACTGTCGGGCGCCACTGCGCAGCTATCGACCGACCCGCGCATCCGGCAAGCCTACATGGGGATTTGATCGCATGAACGTAAATGGACGATTTGACACGGCAGCGCTTGCCAACCGCCGTGCGCTCGACCGTCTGCGCGCCGTGCGACCGGCCTGGACGGCGGTCCGCAACGCCGGCGACGCGCTGAGCCTGCCCAGCTTCACCTTGCTGCATGCCGGGCCGCCGCTTCAAAATCCGCGTCGTCCGTGCCCGCCGCTGCTGTCGTCGGCAGTGCTGTGCTGCCTATACGAAGGATGGGCAAGCGATGAAGCGCAAGCCGAAGCCCTGATCGCCAGCGGCCGGGTAGCCTTGCGGCCAGCGCAGCAATACGGCGTGGTGACGCCGCTTGCCGCCATGATTTCGCCACGTACCTCGCTCGTGGAAATCGCCGACCTCGAAGCCCCGGAGCAGGGGGGCCGCGCATGGTCCCTGCTCGGTAGCGGTGCCGGCCCGCAGATCCGGTTCGGCAGCCGCGACGCGGCGATACTGCCGCGCATGCGGTGGCGGGATACGACGCTGGCGGCCGGGCTTGCCCGTGCCCTGGCCGGCGCACCGATCGAACTGAACGAACCGGCCGCACTCGGGTTGGCCGGCGGCGACGACCTCCATGCGCGCACTTCGGCCGCCAATGCCGCGCTGTGCGAACGATTGGCGGCGCGGCTCGCCGGTCAGCATGCCGGGAGCGAGATCGCCGCCATGCTGGCCGGCACGCCGTTGTTTTTCTTGACGCTGTGGATGGCTGCCTGCCACCTGATGCTGAATAAGGCAGCCGATGGCGGAACGGATGCAGCGTCGACGCTGGTAGTGGCGCTTGCCGGTAATGGGGAAAGCGTCGGCATCCGTCTCGCGGGCCAGCCGTCGCTCTGGTTCACCGCGGTCGCGCAACCGCCGGCCGCACCTCGGTTGAATCCCATGCAGCGGGCATGCGCGTCGCCCATGGTCGGCGATAGCGGCGCCATCGA
>JAQGLQ010000483.1 GCA_028292785.1 Noviherbaspirillum sp.
CTATCAGATGGCCGACCCGCCCGAAGCCGATCAGCACGGCATGTACGCGCATCGGTTGCCACGTAGGCGCGCCAGCATCGTCGTCGACAGGCGCGGCCGCGCCCGACATGCCCTCGCGCCGGTCGAGCCAGGGCTGCAGGCCATCGAGCAGCCCGAACAGCAGCGGGTTGAGAAGGATGGAGAGGATGGCGCCGGCGAGTATCAGGTCGCGTCCGGTCGCCGACAGCAATTCGAGCGACATGCCGAGGGTGGCCAGAATGAAGGAAAACTCGCCGATCTGCGCCAGGCTGACCGAGATCGACAAGGCCGCTCTCAACGGATAGCCGAAAGCACGCACGATGATGGCGGCGACGACCGACTTGCCGACCACGATGACAAATAGCGTAGCCAGCACCAGCAGCGGTTCGCGCACCAGTATCGAAGGATCGAACAGCATGCCCACCGAGACGAAGAACAGCACGGCGAAGGCATCGCGCAACGGCAGCGATTCCTCCGCGGCGCGATGGCTCAGTTCGGATTCGCTCAGGATCATGCCGGCGAAGAAGGCCCCGAGAGCGAATGACACGCCGAACACATAGGCCGCGCCCAGCGCGAAACCGAGCGCGATCGCCAGCACGGCCAGCCTGAACAATTCGCGGTTTCCGGTGGCGGCGATTCTGTCGAGAGTCCATGGAATCAGGCGGCGCCCGAGGATCAGCATCACGGCGACAAAGGCGGCGACCTTGCCGAGCGTGAAGGCGAGGGTGATCAGCAATTGCTGCGTGGTCAGCGCCTCGCCCTTGCCGCCCAACGCGCCGCTCAGCGCCGGAATCAGCACCAGAGCGAGAACCATCGCGATATCCTCGACGATCAGCCAGCCGACCGCGATCTGGCCGCGCCTGGTTTCCACCAGTCGGCGCTCCTGCAAGGCCGTCAGCAGCACCACGGTGCTGGCCACGGACAGCGCCAGCCCGAAAATCAATCCTTCGCCGGTGCTCCAGCCTATCGACCATGCCAGACCCATTCCCATGCATGTGGCAATGGCGATCTGCGCCACCGCGCCCGGAATCGCGATGCCCTTCACCGCCAGCAAATCCTTCAGCGAGAAATGCAGACCGACCCCGAACATCAGCAGGATGACGCCGATTTCGGCCAGCTCCTGCGCGAGATTCGTATCGCCCACGAACCCCGGCGTAAACGGCCCCATCGCGACGCCCGCGATGAGATATCCAACCAAAGGCGGCAAGCGAAGCCGATTGGCCAACGCGCCGAAAATAAATGCAAGGACGAAGGCACCAACGATAGTGGAGATGAGGGGAGTATGGTGCGGCATGACTAACAGGACTCCTTTTCGGATTCAACAGGGAAAATCAGTATGCGGACGAAATTTTCAGTCATCTTTCGCTCGCCGGAACATGGGCGACATCCGCCACGCTCACCGAGAATACCGTACCCATGCGAGAGCCGCCAACGCATGACAAGCGTCACGATAAATACGTTGGCTGGGTTAGGTATCGGGCCGGTATGATCGGTGCCGATTAACGGATAGAGGTCCGCATCGTCCGGAGGCGCAATTTTCTCATCGCGAAAAACCGACAAGCAGGATAAGGCGTCAGAGGATGTCGCCAGGGAATGTTAAAGATATCCCCAATTATTCATGATTTAACATAATACAAATTATAAATCACAAATGGCGGATGTACGGAAGAAAGGCGGTTTTTGACTTGAAGAGAGCCGCGCATGCGGGAAGTTATGGAGAAACGATGGCGCGGCAGAATTCGCGACGCCAAATATCCAGCCGTTGATTTTGCATAAGCGAAATCATTCATGCGCGACTTAACATGGCTGCTTACCGATATTACGCGGCTGTCTTGTGTCCGCGTGCCCGGGGACAAATATGGAAAGCTACCCGTGAAAACATTGTTGCTTGCAATCGCACTACCGCTGGTGGCTGCCTGCTCCACATTCAGCGGGACCACCGGCCTGTGGGGCGCCAACGGAACCGTTCAATCCACGACCAGCCTCGGCACGACCGAGATATGGGGCACGCACGATACCACCAAGCGCTAACGGCGTACCGGTTCCGCACCAACGCTGACACTGAAATCCCCACATCAGCGTGACGGCCGCGTGGGCACAAGTGCCCACCCCTGGATACGGAAACGTGGCCGGATCTCTCCCGAAACGCGCCGACTCTTATTCCGCGCATATAAAGCGATATAGCTATCGCACCGGTTCATCGGATGGCCCGATGAGGAATCCGAACAGGCGCCTCTATTCCGCCACCCGCGCCCTCTGCCGCTTCTCCAACGCGATCACCGGCGGATTCTGCTCCAGATCACGCAGTGCCGTATGCAGCCAGGCGCGAACGAAATCGTCGCCCACCACATCACGCATCAGGTAATAGTTGGTCATCATCAGCACCCCGAGCGCATCGGCGCGCGATGCGTCGTCCGGCATCTTCTGCATTAGATTGCTTACCGCTGTAACTGCTTCGACTGCAATATTGTCCTGCGACATAACATTTCCTTCCTTGGAATATTTTTGCCTGTTGCGCCGCCGGCACGAGATCGTCACTCGCCTGGATTTCGCGAGAGACCTCGCCCTATGCTTTATCGGTGGCTACGGCTTCTCATGTAGCAATTCGCATGCCGATGTCCAATGCTTGCCGCAGCACATCTCAAACGGCAGCCGCTTCCCCCGCACCTCCATACTGCAAGCGGCCTCGGCGATATCGCGCCGATCATGCGACCGCACGCGCCGCTATGCTTCTTCGGTTCACCGCGCGAACGACATGCAGAATGTACGGAGGCACATGTAATATTTGCATCGGCATTTTTGTATCCGTGGTCGCGCCACACATTCGACAGCACACTGACGATCATCGAATGCGCGTACCAGTCGCGGGAAGCGCCGTCGCGCCTTATTTTTTCTCAAGGTCTGCGTCGGAAAATTCAGCGATAAGACTATGTGTAACCGCAGTGCGATCCCCTTTCCAACCTCGACCGAAAAGGCCAAGTCATGAAGCAGTACGTGATCGTATTCGCCGCTTTCCTGTGCGGCTGCCTGTTTTTCGCTGTAGCGGATCCGCTGCGTCCGGCCAGCGCACAGGACCGCTCGCAAATCAGAGTGGCGCCGAAATCCGCCTTCGAAAACGTCCTCGCCGGGGACAGCATCTGGATGTTCGATTCCGCCAACAATCAGGTGGTCGGCTGCCGCTTCGGCGGCTCCGCCATCGCAAAAATCACCTGCGACAAAGCCAAGCTGCCGTGACATCTGCACGCTTCGGGCTCATGTCAGTACACTGATGGCCTCATGCGCCTGAAATGTCTCGTCTCCGCAATCTGCATGCTGTACTGTGCCGCCGGCCTCGGCGCCTGCGCCCCCGCGTCCTCCGCGAATCCGCTGGGTGTGCGCATCGCCGAGGCGGCGCTCGCCGAGCATGCGGAATTCAACGGACACCGCATCAACGCACGCGGGCATTTGTGGCGAGCCGGTTCGGCCGAATCCGAAACCGAATTGCTGCGCGACCCCGGCAGCGGCCTGCCGGATGCCAGCCGGCCCGGACGATTCGTCTGGCGCAGAGTGTGGGAATACTGGCTGACCCTGGCCAGCCATGTGGAAGGCGAGGCGCTTTCTCGCAAGGTGATCGCGGTGCCCGGGTTGCTCGATAATCCGGCATCGACGGAACGGCCGCGCGAGATCAGGCTGCGCGACCTGTTGTCGCACATGCCCGACGAAGACCCCGCGATGGAGGCCGCGTTTCGCGAAGCGGCGGTACGCGCCGCGCTCAACGATTCGCCATGGTCGGCCGCCTTCATTTCCTATCTGATGGATCGCGCCGGCCTGACCGACCAACAGTTCCGCTACTCGTCAGCGCACTGGCAATACATCAAGCGCGCCTTCGAGGAGCCCGAGGGTTATGCTTACCGGGCCTGCGATCCGCGCAAGACCACACCGGCAATCGGTGACCTGCTTTGTTTTTCACGCGGCAGCTCGCCGCTGAAGGATTTTGCCGCGTGGCGGGAAGCGGTCGCCGCGCCGTTTTTCTCGGTCGCCGCGCATTGCGAAGCCGTGACCGAGGTCGACCTGCCGGCGCTGAAAATCTCCACCGTCGGCGGCAATGTGGTCCAGTCTGTTGCGATGCGCAAGCTCAATCTCAATGAAGCGTCGACGCTATCCGATATACATCATCCTGACGCCGTGATGCAAGGCCGCCGGCAGAACCTGAATCTAGAGTACTGGGGCGTACTGCTGCAGCTGAAATGACATCGCTTGGGCCGCGTGCCGGCAATGCATTTCAGTCAATGTTGCGCTGCGGCTTGACTATCCATGCGGCAAGCGCAATCTTCTGCTGTTCGTTCTAAATAAAATTATCGAAACGAGCACATTTTTCTCAGCGCCAACATCGTCGCATTCAAATGAGGAGATGCACCATGAAAAAAAATGGAACCCCGGACAAGCGCACATCCGGCTCACGCCGTAAGTTTTTCGGCACGGCGGTAGCCGGCACAGCGACAGCGGCCGGCTTCCCGATGATCGCCACCGCGCAAACCCCGACCCAGATGCGGTTTCAGAGCACCTGGCCGAGCAAGGATATCTTTCATGAGTTCGCCATCGACTTCGCCAAGAAAGTGAATGACATGACCGGCGGCGAACTGAAGATCGAAGTGCTGCCGGCCGGCGCGGTGGTACCGGCGTTCGGCCTGCTGGACGCGGTCTCCAAAGGAACGCTCGACGGCGGCCACGGCGTGATGGGCTACAACGATGGCAAACAGAGCGCGATTGCTGTCTGGACCTCCGGCCCGGTGTTCGGCATGGACGC
>JAQGLQ010000486.1 GCA_028292785.1 Noviherbaspirillum sp.
GACCAAACTCATGGATCAGTTGCGCAAAATCGACAGGTCCGCTCTTAGACAGCGCAGCAGCAGAGGCCAGTGGCGAGTGCTGACAGATCATGGCATCGAGATCACTGCGTCGAGGTCCTGTGCGAGCTCGCACGCATCTTGCTCCACTCTCTGACGATCGGGAAAACGCCGCTATTCGGCAGGCGCAAACAAAATCAAGAAATCAATCCCGCGCCGCTTTACTTGACCGTTCTCATCGTTCGCTTTTTTTGCAGCGCCCTATACTTAAATCGAGAGCGATAGAAACGCAAACGGTTTTCAGGTGTCCATGCAGTTGCATGCCTGTCAATTGCCTATTTTGGGGGAGCAGACCAATGATCAACCAAGGCGAACTCAATACCGAACAGCAAGAGAATTTCTTGAAGAGTTTGGTGGCGTTTACCAGAAACCATCGCGCGGTATATTGGTCGGGACCGCTGGCTAATTTTCTGGAACAGGTGTTGCCGGGCGATCCGCAAGGAGCGGCGCGTAGTTCTCACCAGTACATGTGGGACATGATCCGCTGGATGGGTGGCGAAGACGAGCATGGAAATTTTCATTGCAAGCTGTTCGATCAGGAGTTGTTCGGGATCGATGAGGCGATCGATCGCGTCGTCGATTATTTCAAGGCCGCCGCCGCAGGTTCGGAAGTGGGAAGACGCCTGCTGCTTCTGCTCGGCCCCCCTTCCGGCGGCAAGTCGACCTTGGTGATACTGCTGAAGCGCGGACTGGAGGAATACAGCTATACCGATGCCGGCGCAATCTACGCGATTCAGGGTTGCCCGGTCCACGAGTCGCCATTGCATCTGGTGCCGCATTCGCTGCGGCCGAGTTTCCGCGAAACATACGGCGTCGAGATCATCGGCGAAGTCTGTCCGCATTGCCGCACCCGGCTCGAGACGCAGCACGACGGCGACTTCATGAGAATGCCGGTGGAACGGATCTTCATTTCCGAAGCGGGCCGCGTCGGCATCGGCACCTATGCGCCGCATGACCCGACCACGGCGGACCTGGCAGACCTTGTGGGATCGGTGGATCTGTCGAAAGTCGCGGAGTACGGTGACGAGGGCGACCCGCGTGCATGGTCCTGGTCCGGCGCCGTATATGCCGCCAGCCGCGGCATGCTCGAAATGATCGAGATCCTGAAGGTGAAGCGCGAAGTCCTTTATTTGCTGCTTACGCTGACGCAGGAAAAAAACGTGAAGGTCTCGCGATTTCCATTGATTTATCTTGACGAGACAATACTCGCGCACACCAACCTCGCCGAGTTCCGGCGCTTTCTGCAAGAGAGCGAGAACGAAGCCCTGCTCGACCGCATGGTTATTATCCAGGTCCCTTACACGTTGAATTACCGCGACGAGGCGCGCATTTATAAAAAATTGATCTCGTCCGCGGCGCCCGCTTTCCGCGAGGTGCATCTTGATCCGCACGTGCTGCATGCCGCCGCCGTTTTCGCGATCCTCACGCGTCTCACCGAAAGCGAAGACAAGGACCTGGAGCTCGGCAAAAAGGTGCGCCTGTATGCCGGCGAGGAAGTTGAAGGCTACAGTCACGCCGACCTGGAGAGGATGAGGAGCAAGCTGCCCGATGAGGGCCTCGCAGGCATATCGCCGCGTTTCGTGATCAATGCCCTGTCGAACGCGATCATCCAGTCGAATATAAAAAGCCTGACTACCATGGATGTGCTCCTTGCGATCAAGGATGCCATCGAGTCGGATGCGCGAATCGATCCGAAAAAGAAGCGCAAATGGGTGGATTACCTCGTGCTGGCGCGCAAGGATTTCTACAACCGCTGGGTGAAGGAAGACGTCCACAAAGCCTTGTTCGTTTCTTTCGAACAGGAAGCGCAGGATCTTCTCGATAAATATCTCGATGAGGTAGAAGCGATGCTGGATAACCGGCAGATCAAGGATCCGATCACCAACGAAGAGCGCAAGCCGGACGAGCGTTTTTTGCGTGCGGTGGAGGAAAAGATTCACATCTCCGATTCGGGCAAGCAGTCATTCCGCCAGGAGGTAGTCAGGAAAGCGATGGGCGCCTACAAGCGCGGCGAGAAGTTTACGCTTGACAGCCACGCGCAATTGCACAATGCCGTGCAGCAGTATCTGTTCGAACAGCGGCGCGACGTCCTGCGCCTGGTGAGTTCGACCACGCGTCCGGATGAAGAGGTGCGCCAAAAGATCTCCGTGGTCGAAAAGCGCCTGGTCGACGAATATGCGTATGACAGCCACAGCGCGCGCGAAGCGCTGAATTATGTGACCACATTGATGGCACAGGAATGATGTCCGGAGCAGCACCCCGGATATGGAGTGTTCGAAGGTTTAGATATGGCCAATCATTTGACGATTTCTGCTGAGACGCCTTGGTACGATTTGTTTTCCCGAGGCGCACGCGACTGGTTGCGCCATAACGAGAAGGTGCGCGAGGCCGTACAGCGAAATCTGCCGAACCTGGTTTCCGGAACGGACGTCATGACCGGTTCTCAGGACCGGACTGTGCAGATTCCCGTTCATCTGCTGGAGCATGCGCGCTTCAGGCTGGCGGATTCTCCATACCAGACCCATACCAGCGCCGGCCAGGGGAAGGGAAAGCCGGGCGACGTGCTACGGCAGGCGCAGCCCGACATGGGCGATGAAAGCGGCGAAGGCGGCAACAATGACGGCGAGGTAAAGCTGCTGCTCGAGTTCAACGTGGATGACATCATCGACTGGCTATGGGAAGAGCTGCATCTTCCCGATCTGCAGCCCAAGCGCAATACGACGATCAACGACGAGGAAATGGTTCGCGAAGGCTGGGACAAGCATGGCGCGCGGGCCCGGCTGGATCGCCGCCGCACCGTCAAGGAAGCGGTAAAGCGGCGCGCGATACAGGAGAACCCGGTCGCATTCACCAACGAGGATTTGCGCTTCCGGCAACTGGTCCAGCGCCGCAAGCCTGCCACCAATGCGGTCGTGATATTCGCGCTTGACGTATCGGCCAGCATGACCGACGCGGAGCGCAAGCTGGCGAAAAGCTTTTTCTTTTTCGCGCTGCAGGGTATCCGCCGCAAGTACTCCACGGTCGAAACACGCTTCATCGCGCATACGACCCAGGCATGGGAGTTTTCGGAAAGTGAGTTCTTCAATGTCAGCGGCACCGGCGGTACCGGCGCCTCGACCGCATTCCGACTCGCGCTCCAGATAGTGGAGGCTGAATACGACCCGGCACGGTACAACGGTTATCTGTTCTACGCTTCTGACGGCGAGAATTTCACCGAGGACCGGCCGGCGGCGATCGATAGCCTGGCCAGACTGAGTCGCGTGCTGAATTACGTCGGCTATGTCGAAACGGTTCCCGGCTCGCCGCGTACCAGCGAGACGGAAATGAAAATGCTGTGTACTGAACTTGAAAGGGCCGGCGCTCCTGTTGGCAGCAGCATTCTGAGCAGGCATGAAGACGTCTGGAAAGCCATACGCAAATTCTTCACCCAGCAGCAAACCGAGTAGCTTGTCCTGAAGGGAATCCGATCCGATGTCCACATCCACTGCAGGCACGAACGTCGACACGCTCAAGGAGTACGCGACGCGTATCGAGGATCTCGCGCAAAAGCTCGGCCTGGACTATTACCCCGTCGACTTCGAGGTGGTGCCGAACAATTTCATGATGGAGATCGCGGTATATGGTCTCCCCGTGCGGATGCATCACTGGTCGTTCGGGGTGCGCTACATTCATCAGCTGATTCGTCAGGGCATGGGGCATTCACGCATCTTTGAAGTGATGTTCCCCGGCGACCCTTGCCATGCCTATCTGGTCAACAACAACACGCTTCCCGAAAACACGCTGGTGACCGCGCACGTTCTTGGCCATGCCGATTTCGCGAAAAACAATCACCTGTTCGCTCAATTCATGAAAATGGCCGGTGGACATATTCTCGAACAGGCGGCGGCGCGCGCGCATCGCATCGAAGGCGCGATCGACGAATTCGGGCAGGAACGGGTGGAGGCAGTGCTCGACGCAGCCCTGGCGCTGGAAGCGCATATCGATATCAATCGCGAGCTCCACCGGCCCTTGTATCCTACCGAAGCGCCCAAGCCCGCGGCGGAACAGCAGGATGCTTTCCAAAAGCGCTATCGCAGCCTGCCTGGCGAAAAGCCAGTGGCGGAGCCGATCGCCGCAAGCAAGCGGCCGTCGATCCCACCACAGCCCGAATATGACCTGCTATGGTTTATCGCTCACTATGCACCGGAGCTGGAAGGATGGGAGCGCGACGTCTTCCTCGCGGTACGCGAGGAATCGTTCTATTTCTATCCGGTGTTTGCCTGCCAGATCATGAACGAAGGCTGGGCTTCATACTGGCATGCGCGCCTGTTGCGGGAAGCCGATTTCCTGCCGCATGACCTCTATCTGTCGGCGATCAAGTCGCATTCCGACGTGGTACGTCCCTATGCGGCCGAACGGCAGTTGGCGCTGGCGGTGAATCCCTATCACCTGGGCTTCTCGATCTGGGAAGACATCATCGAGAAGTACGGTCTCGAGCGAGCCCGGCAGATCTGCAAGGAGGAGGACGACTTCGGATTCATCCGCAATTACCTGACGCGCGAGCTGATCCAGAAGCTTGAGCTATTCGTGTATGAGGCGCGCGACGACGGCGATATTCGGATTGCCGCGACCGATGTCCATGCGGTGCATGAAGCGATTCTCGCTCCCAAGTTCAATTACGGTGTACCCCGCGTAGCCGCCAGCAACCTGCATGTCGACGGCAGCCTGCAACTGGTGCACGACCATCAGAGCGATGGTCGTGGTGTCGACCTGACGCGGGCGGAACGGGTGCTTGAATATATTGGCCGCATCTGGCGGCGCCCGGTCACCTTGCATACGGTGGGTGAACGCGGCGAAACGCGCGTAGTCACCAGCAGACGGATGTAGTTGATGGTCGGGTGTGCCGGGGTACTGTACCCGCTTGGTAGGCGCGATCGAAAGGCGACGCTTTGCAGAAGGGTCTTAGTTCCTGATCTGCGTGAAGGTGAACATCGGCATCTCGATTTCGATGTCCGTGAATAGCTTGATCAGGAGGTAGATGCATCCGACGGCATACGCATCGCCCAGAAGCATTACCCAAAAGAGACGTGTTTTCATGGCATAAGCTGCCGTTACACAAGCAGGCAGTGGCTTTTCGATTATAGGATGCCAGCGGCTGGCCGAATCCGGATTCAGCGTTGCGCAAACCGCTTATCCTTCATAGAAAGAATATAACGGGTTTCGGATAAGTAAAGGATTCATTCGTGGTGGCATCCGCTGTTCGGCCCGCCACCACGAATAGATCAAGCGAGATCGCAGCGGATGGTAGCGGGCTCGCTGCGCAGTTTCTGCAGCAGAGCGTCGGTGATGTCGGCATCGACGTCAGTGATGACGTAGCCGATTGAGCCACTGGTTTGCAGATGCTGCGACACGATATTCAGGCCGGCATCGGCAAAGTCGGCATTCATGCGGGCAATGACGCCCGGCTCGTTGCGGTGGACATTGAGCACCCTGCTTCGCGCGCCCTTCTCCACATGGGAGATTTCCGGGAAATTCACGGCGCCGCGCGTCGTGCCCGCTTTAAGGAAACGCGTCAGCTTATCCGCGACCTCGCGGCCGATATTATCTTGCGCTTCCTCCGTGCTGCCGCCGATATGCGGCGTGAGGATTACATTCTCCAGTCCACGCAGTGGCGAATTGAATTCTTCCTTGTCATTCTTGGGTTCGACCGGAAACACGTCGAGAGCGGCGCCCGCGAGCCGCCGTTCCACTAAGGCATCATGCAAAGCATCGATATCGACCACGCCGCCTCGAGATGCGTTGATCAGGATGGCAGCAGGCTTGATTAGCCCGATACGCTCACGCGTGAGCAGGTTTTCAGTGGCGCTGCCGCCCGGCACATGCAGCGTGATCACGTCGGCGATCTGTAACAGCTCTTCGAGACTGTCCGCTGCCTTTGCGTTGCCTAGAGGAAGTTTGCGCTCGACGTCGTGATAGTGCACGCGCATGCCTACGCTCTCGGCAAGAATGCCAACCTGCGCGCCGATATTGCCGTATCCGACGATACCGAGCACCTTGTTGCGTATTTCAAATGCGCCCTGTGCGGTCTTTTGCCATTTTCCCCGGTGCGCGAGTGCATTCTTCTCGGGTATGCGCCGCAGCAGCAATATGGCTTGTCCGATCACGAGTTCCGCGACCGAGCGGGTGTTGGAGAACGGCGCATTGAAAACCGGGATACCTACCGCCGCGGCAGTGGTCAAATCGACTTGGTTGGTTCCGATGCAGAAGCAGCCGATGGCACGCAAGCGTGAGACCGAATTCAGCACTTCGGCAGTGATCTTCGTGCTCGAGCGGATGCCGACCACATCTGCGTCGGCGAGCGCGTCGATGAGTTCATTGCCCGTGAGTGCGGTGGGCAACTGTACGATGTCGGTAAAACCTTCATTGTTGAAATGCTCGACAGCGCTCGCGTGAATTTTTTCCAGCAGTACGATTTTTGTCATTGGATGCCTTCCTTTAGCCATTCGTTTTACTATATATGTCCAACGCCTGCAGCATTTCGGCGGGCGCCGCCGACTCATGCCCCGATACCGGAACCGTTTCTGATGAATGCCAATACCCCTGCCATCGAAAAAGTCCTGCAAAAAGCCACGCGCGAAACCGTTACCGACCTGTTCCGCTGGACTGAAGACGTGTTCACGTTTACGACATCGAAGCCGGAAAATTATTCCTTTATCGCTGGCCAGTATGCCCGCCTTGGACTGGGCGAGGCGAGGGACATCATCTGGCGGGCGTATTCGATGACCTCGGCCCCGGCTTCCGACTATCTCGAGTTCTACGGGATTATCGTCCCTGGAGGACTTTTCACGACACAATTAAAGGCCTTGAAGCCCGGCGATCCGATCTGGATCGAAAAACAGCCCTACGGTTTCATGACTGCGGACCGCTTCACCGAAGGCGAGGATCTGTGGATGCTCGCGACAGGCACCGGCGTCGGGCCCTTCATATCGATGCTACGCGACCCCTATGTATGGCAGAGGTACCGCCGCCTGTTCCTGGTCCATTGCGTGCGCCATGCGGACGAATTCGCTTATCGCGAGCAACTGGAGCAGCTTCAGGGGAATCCGCCCGGCGGAGCGGATTCCCCTGCAGTTTTGCACATCATACGGTCGACCACGCGCGAGCCGGCGACGCGACCCGGCCAGTTGCATGGAAGGATTACAGCCTTGCTCGACAACGGCGCTCTGGAAGATGCGGCAGGCACGCCCATCCATGAGACGTCTTCGCGCATCATGCTGTGCGGTAATCCGGACATGATTGAAGACACACGCAAGATCCTGCACGCGAGAGGACTGCGCCCGGTACGGCGATTGGTGCCTGGGCATTTCCTGACAGAGAATTACTGGTAAGCCGGCCGGCCTGTCAATTAAAGCTGCGGCCTTCCGCCGCCAATCGCGCAAGCAGCGGTGCCGGCGTCCAGGCATTCCCATCGCGCCGCTGGAAGTATCTCTCCATTGCCGCAACCACATTCTTTAAACCGACCGAATCCGCGTAAAACATCGGCCCTCCGTGGAATAGCGGGAAGCCGTAGCCTTTCAGAAACACCATATCGATGTCGGATGCCCGCAACGCAATACCTTCCTCCAGAATGCGGGCGCCCTCGTTCACCAGCGTATATATCAGCCGCTCGACGATTTCCTGGTCCGCGATGGCGCGCCGCTTGATGCCGACATCGTTTCCGGCAAGGTCGCTCATGCGAAATGGGCCCAGCGCGAAGCCGAACTCTTCGATCGCCTTGTCCACCTGCGCCGGCAGCGCACCTTCCGCAAGCAGCAACCTGGCCTCGCGAAAATACTGCCCGATCATGCGGTTGCCAATGAAGCCATCGCAAACACCGGATACCACGCCGGTTTTCTTCAGTCGCTTGGCCAGCGCCATGCCGGTTGTCAGCACGTCGGTCGCGGTTTTGTCGCCGCGCACGATCTCCATCAGTTTCGTGACGTTGACAGGGCTGAAGAAATGCAGGCCGATCACATCCTGCGGACGTCGGGTGAAATCCGCGATCCGATTGACGTCGAGCGACGATGTGGCAGTCGCAAGGATGGCTCCCGGCTTCATGAACCGGTCGAGCCCGGTAAACACCTGCTCCTTGGCATCGATATTCTCGGAGACCGCTTCGACCACGATATCGGCCTGGCTGATCTCATCATACGTGCGGGCGCCCTTGATCATACCGAGACGCTGATCAAGGCCGGCCTGGGTCAGCGCACCTTTCGCCATCATGCCTTCGTAGTTCTTGCGGATGGTCGCCAGTCCCTTGTCCAGCGATTCCTGTTCCATATCGAGCAGTGCCACCGGAATCCCTGCGTCGGCAATGCTCATCGCAATGCCCGTACCCAGGAAGCCGGCTCCGATGATGGCGGCTGTCTTGATAGGTCGAGCCGGGGTACCGACAGGCACACCCGGGATCTTGCCGACGGAGCGCTCGCTGAAGAATGCGTGACGCAACGCCTTGGACTCGGGTGTCTGCACCAGTTCCATAAAAAGCGAACGCTCGAATTTGAGCCCGCGCTCGAAATCCTGCGTGACGGCTGCCCACACCGCTTCCACGCATTTCAGCGGCGCGGGAAACCGCCCGGAAGATGCGGCCACCTTATTGCGCACGTCCTCAAATAGGGTTTCATAATTCTGATGCACGATCCTGACATCACGCAACTTGGGCAAGGGACGGACATTGGCGATCCGTGCGGCGAAACTGATTGCGCCCGCAAGCAGATCGCCTTCAATGAGCTGATCGAACATGCCAGTGCCGGCCAGTTTCTCCGACGACACCGGTGTGCCGGACACGATCATGTCGAGCGCCGTTTCGAGCCCAACCGCACGCGGCAGGCGCTGCGTGCCGCCCGCTCCCGGCAGGATGCCCAGCTTGACTTCCGGCAGGGCGATCTGGGCGCGCGGCGACGCGACACGGTAATGGCACCCAAGCGCAAGTTCCAGTCCGCCGCCCATGCACACCGAATGTACTGCGGCCACCACCGGCTTTGCGGATCGTTCGACTGCATCG
>JAQGLQ010000528.1 GCA_028292785.1 Noviherbaspirillum sp.
CGATGAACAGCATGATGATTTTCGTGTGCTCGTCGCTGGCAAGGAAATTCACATAGTCAGCCAGATCGAGGCAGAGCTCGTTGCCGCTTGAAACCATGTAGGAAAAACGGACGCCGCGATCGGCGGCGGATTTGCAGACGAACTGCAGCGTACCGCCCGACTGGAACACCGCGCCGACCGAGCCGGCCGGCATCTTGCACAGTTCCGTGTTGGGATAGAGGAAGCACTTTTCCCGCATCGACAGCGAGCCCATGCAGTTGGGACCGGCGACCACCAGTCCGCTGCGTTCGCTCAATGCCTTCAGCGCCGTGCCGCGCGCCACGATTTCCGGGTCGGTGCCCTCGCCGATGCCGTCGGCATAGACGGTGGCCGACTTCAACCCGGCCGCCACGCCGACCTCGAGCACGCCCTGCACCGCTTTGGCCGGTACGATCACCGCCGCGTGCCCCGGCGGTTCCGGCAGGGAAGCGAGGTCGGGATAACACTTCACGCCCCACACTTCCTCATAGCGCGGATTGACCGGATAGACCCTGCCGGCATAGCCGAACTTCTGCAGGTTGGAGAAAATATTGCTCGGCCACGGTGCGCGGTCCGATGCGCCCACCACGGCGATGGATTCCGCGCGCAGCATGGGTGCGGGCGATCTGAAAAGGCTTTGCGCTTGCGCATTGCGTGATACCGATTCCGTCATTGCTTCATTCCTTTTTTGATTGCTTCGTCGTAGTCCTTGATCCATTTGTCCTGCATGTCGAGCGTGAGGCCGGGGTCGACGAACTTGAGCGGCATCTTCTTCAGCGGCGCATCGATCCTGTTGCTGGTCACCACATAGTCTTGTCCGGCGAGCACCTGCTGGCCTTCGCTGAGCATGAAGTCGTAGAACAGCATGGCGGCATTGGGATGAGCGGCATTGCCGAGCACGCCGATGCCGCGGAAGGCGGCGATGGCCGGCGGGATGATGAACCAGTCGATGGGCGCGCCCTTCTTTTTCAGGATCAGCGGCATGTTGTTATAGACCGTCAGTCCGAGCGGAACTTCTCCCGATCCGACCATTTGCGCCAGCAGCGTATGGCCCTTGCGCACCGAGATGCCGTTGGTGGCGACGATCTCCTTGAACAGCTTCATGCCTTTTTCAGGACCCAGTTCCTGGAGCACCATGGCGAACCAGTGATGGTCCTCGGATTCGATGCCCAGGCGCCCTTTCCACTTGGGATCGAGCAAGTCCTGATAGCTCTGCGGCAGTTCTTCCTTCTTGACCTGATCGGTGTTGTAGGCCTGGACGAAGATGTCGATGTTATTGCCCACCCATTCCCTGTGCGCCGGAATGGCCTGCGGCATCAGGCTGCGGTGATGAGGCGAGTCGACTTGCCGCAGCAGTTTTTCGCGGTGCAGCGCCTCCATTTCCGGCGCATTGTTTTCCACGATATCCGCGCCGGCGCGCCCTGCCCGCCCTTCCTTGATGATCCTGCCCACCACGTTTTCCGTGCTCGATCGCCAGGTCTTGACCTTGATGCCGTATTTCTTGGTGAAGGCATCGATGATCGGCATGATGCTGGGCGGCGTGGTGACGTGATAGAACGTGAGCTCGCCTTCTTTCTTCGCGGCCTCGATCAGAAGCTGGAGCCGCTTGTCTTCCTGGGCCGATGCGGTGGTGGCTGATTGCGCGCCTGCGGGAATGGCGGCCAGCATGCTTAAACCGAGCAGCATGGATGCGGCCCAGCTTCTTGCGATTGAACTCTTCATTGTCTCCTCCCTGGCAGCGATCCGGTGATTCGGCACGGCGCGGCATGACATCGACACCCGGTCGATGTCATGCCCAAAGGCAGGTTGGGCTTCAGCGCTTGAATTCGCCGAGGCCGGGCTTGTAGGTCTTATCGTCGAGGAATTGCTTCATCGCTTTTTCGCGGCCGCCTTCGGGGTCGAGGTGTTTCAGCGCGTCGTTCTTGCAGGCCAGGTAGTCGAGCGCCTGGTCCTTCGACATGCCGCGCACCATGCGCATGCACTCCTTGGTGTAGCGCACGGCGGCCGGGCTCTTGGCTTCGAGCTTGCGGGCCAGCTCCATCGTCGCGGCGCGCAGGTTCTCCAGCGGCACGGACTTGTTGACGAATTTCATCGCCGCCGCATCCTTGCCCGTAAAGCGGTCGCCGGTGGTCGCGTAATACATCGCATCGCGATAGCCGAGCACTTGCGTCACAGCCCAGGCCACCAGACCGCCCGGGATGATGCCCCAGTTGACTTCCGACAGGCCGAAGGTAGCGTCGTCGGCTGCGATCGCGAAATCGCATGCGATCACCGGCGTGAAACCGCCGCCGAAGCAATAGCCGTGCACCATCGCGATGGTCGCCTTGGGGAAGTTCGACAGCTTGTCCCAGCGCCACTCATGCGCCGCGCGACGCGCGCGCTCACGCATTTTCTGATCGTTGTCGGTGTCGCGAAAATACAGCTTCAGGTCCTGGCCGGCGCAGAAATTGCCGCCCGCTCCGGTGAGAACCAGCACCTTGGTCTGGTCGTCCTCGGCGGCCCAGTCGAGCGCATCGCACATGTCGAGATGCAGTTGCGGACTCATCGCGTTGCGCTTTTCCGGACGGTTCAGGATGACGAAGGTGATGCCGCCGTCCCGCTCGATCTTTACGTTCTCCAGTTCTATCGTATCGCCTGCCATTGCTTTTCCTTTAAAAAGTGCTGCGTAAATGGGTGAGGTGCTTCACCAAGAAACAGGGTCCGCTGCTGTCCGCGATCCGCGTTTGCGCATGCGGCATGCTGAACTTCGGTTGTTCAGTCAACTGGCGAATTTCAATCGGCAGGCAACGCGACGCGGCAGGAATGACCAGCGCCCGGTCGTCGACCGGGCGCTGGCTTTTCAGCCGGGCTGACTCTGCGGGTAAATCGGAAGGAGATGGATGGGCCGGACGCGGAGGTCCGCCGACGACAAATAACGGTAAGCCAACTTCATGACGTCTCCTGGATATTTATTCTTGTTTCGGCGGGCCGCTGTTGGCCATACCGGAGCGCCCGTTCATCTGTCCGTGGGTGCGACGCACGACCACGGATTGAAATACCGATGAACCGGTGCCGTATTTTTATTCGTTATCTAATCATATTACGTCGGAAAATGCAAGAATTCAGAACGCGTTCTATTTTTTTGAGGATTTCAGCGGCATACTATCTTGGCACGACCAACAAAAAAGGAGACTTCAGCATGGATGAAAAAACCGTCGGCGCAGCCGCGCGTCGCATCAATCGTTTTCTGGCGTCATGTCTCATCGCTGCGGCGGGCTTGAGCGCCACAGCGGGCGCCGCTGCGCAGACCTGGCCGACCAAACCGATCCGCTTCATCGTGCCCTACCCCGCAGCCGGCGGCACCGACATCGTCGCGCGTCTGGTCGGCGCGAAAATCAGCCAGAAGTTCGGCCAGCCGGTGATCATCGATAACAAGCCGGGCGCCAGTTCCATCATCGGCACCGATTTGCTGGCCAAGGCGCCACCCGATGGCTACACGATGGGGCTGATCACCGGCTCGCATGCGATCAATCCGATGTTCTTCCCGAAACTTCCGTATGACACGCTGAAGGATTTCGACATGGTGTCGCAGCTGGTGTCGCAGCCGATGGTGCTGGTCGCCCACCCTTCCCTGAACCTGAAGTCGGTGCAGGATCTGGTTGAGCTTGCCAAGTCCCGTCCCGGCAAGCTCAACTATGCATCGATAGGCAACGGTTCCCCGCACAACCTGGCGATGGAATGGCTGAAGTCACTGACGGGCGCGGATCTGACCCATGTTCCCTATCGCGGGGTGGCGCCTGCGGTCAACGATCTGGTCGGCGGGCAGATTGATGCGATGTTCGTCGCCAGCGCCTCGGCGGAACAGTTCGTCAAGAGTGGCCGCCTGACTGTGCTCGCCGTTGCCAGCGCGAAGCGGGAGCCTGCCTTCCCGAATGTGCCGACCGTCGCGGAGTCGGGCGTACCGCAGTTCGATCTGGCGACCTGGTACGCGCTTGCGGTCCCGGCCGGCACCCCGCGCAACATCAGGGTGCGCCTGAGCCAGGAGGTCGCGCTCGCGCTCGAACAACCCGATGTCAAGGAAAAGCTGGCGGCAATGGGCGCCGTCGGTACCCCCACCTCGCCGGACGACACCACCGCCTTCATGGCCCGCGAAGTGCAGAAATGGTCGCGCATCATCAAGCTCACCGGGGCCAAGCCGGAATAAGGGCGTTCAGAAACCCCAGGCAACCGTCTTCACGCCGAACAGCTGACGATGGAAAGTCATCACCAGCAGGGCCAGCAGGATGCCGGCGAAGATGGCGGCGGCGTCCTGCCTCGCATCCGGCTCGAACGACTTGACCGCATGGCGTGCGGTAGCGGAAATGATGTCAATCGCCGCATAGGCCAGAAAGGCGCCGAACAGCAGGTTGGCCTTCGCATGTCCGTTGACGAACAGATGCACCAGCGCCCAGATGCCGATACCGATCAGCATCGGATGCCGTAGCGCCCGGCGCAGGTGGGTACGCATATTGGCTGCTGCCAGCAGCACGAAGCTGAACGCCATGGCGATCGGCGCGATCGCCATGGCGTTGGTGGACGGCAGAAACAGTCGCGGCCCGGCCGGTGCGAGGTAATAGCCGCCCACGATCAATACCAGGCCGAGCGCGGCGATGAGTGAGAATCCGCCCTTGTACGGCTTTTCGCCGTAGCGTTCGTACAGGCGTTTGCGCAGGCCGGGCAGAGCAGGAACCAGGTGGATGCCGAGGAAAATGACGAGGCCGGCAACGAGGATGATCATCACGGTGCTCCTTCAAGATGAACTGGAATTCAGCGCCCTGGACAGTGGTTAGCATAAACCCTGCCACGCTCATTCTCATGATTATGCAGTAATCAAGGTAGCAAGAACTATCGTATTTTTCAGATGGCGCATTGGCAGCGTACCGTTCTTTCTATGGCGACCCGGCATCTACCAAGCTTCGCGTGGTTCGTGCAGTCCGGTCCTCGATTTGCTCGTTATGCTGTTCCCTCAAAGATACGGCTGCAATGCAGGATCGGTGTGTGAGCGCGCTCCACATGGGATGCTCACGCCGGGCCGACGGCGGCTTCAGCGGCACTTGTGTCCATTGACATGCCATTTCTTTTTCCCAAGCCGACGATTGAGCGCAATCGGGCGAGATGGGCGAGATGCGAATTCGCTGGACGGTCCGACGAACGTGTCGACTGAGGGAGCAGGCCGCCCGCCGGGCGATTCGCGGATGCATATTTCACCTGTTTTCCCGAATCGTGACGCGCTGCTGCGATATGGCCGGCGGGGAAGGGAAGGGGTCGGCCCGGTTCAGCTTCTTTCAGGATTCCCGCTTTAACCATGGCATAGACCCTGGGCAGATCGGCATAGGGAATCGTGCTATAGACGCCGTCGCGGGACATTTCCGCTGCGTTGTCAAATACTCGAACGACCAGGCCCGCGGGTCCTGTAAAGCGCTTATTGCGGCAACGTTCGGCCTCCGACTGTTCCTCGTTTGCTTTCGTCCGGGCGGCCGCCAACCGTTCGTTCTGCAATGCGCGGCCGGCATAATCGGCAGGGCGAAGGGCCATGCTTTCCAGATAGCGATAGGCGCGATTGCCGGTCGCCCCAGCCTTCTCGAGATAGCTGCGCGCGACCGCGATGATGTGCTCAAGCTCATGACCCGCGGCGCGCGCAATCCCGCGCAGCTTGGCAATGCCGGTAGCCCGTATCGCGAATTGCTGGCTGGCGTTTCGAAGCGTGTCGGGCAGATCCACGGGTTTGCCCTTGA
>JAQGLQ010000540.1 GCA_028292785.1 Noviherbaspirillum sp.
TTGCCGTTCAACATCGGACCGCCGGACAAGCCGATGGTCGGCAGCCCGCAGCTCGCCGCACCCATGACCAGCGCCGGCGTGGTCTTGTCGCAACCCATGAGCAGGACCACGCCATCGATCGGATTGCCCCGTATGGATTCTTCCACATCCATGCTGGCAAGGTTTCTGAATAGCATCGCGGTGGGACGCAATTGCGTTTCGCCAAGCGACATTACCGGGAACTCAAGCGGGAGTCCGCCTGCCTCAAGGACACCGCGCTTGACGAATTCGGCCAGTTCCCGGAAATGACTGTTGCAAGGCGTTAATTCGGACCATGTGTTGCAGATGCCGATGACAGGACGTCCGTCGAACTCATCTTGCGGATGCCCGGGCTTTGCGGTCCAGCTGCGATGGACGAAAGCGTCGCGGTCGTTTCCGCCAAACCAGTGTTGACTGCGACGTTTTTGAATTTTGGTGGTCATAGGAATGTGAAGCGACTGGGTGAGGGAGTGAGACGGGTTTCGAAACAGCATCAATATGGAGTGGCCGTGAGTTCGAAAGTTCAGGAGAAATAATGACAACGCAGTACGATCTCGCGAAGTACGGCGGTCTGCGAGGAAAGCGCGTCTTCGTCACGGGCGGCGGCTCCGGCATCGGCGAAACCATCGTTGCTGCATTCGCGGAGCAGGGCGCCAGGGTCGGATTCGTCGATATTGCTACGGACGCCAGTCTTGCGCTGTGCGAAAGCGTCGGCGCGGCAGGACATGCAAAGCCGGTATTCCGGCAATGCGATATTCGCGATATTGCGGCTTTGCAGCAGGCCATGCGTTCGATCGCCGAAGAGATCGGCGACTTCGACGTGCTGGTCAACAATGCGGGCAACGACGAACGGCACAAGCCGGAAGATGTCACACTAGAATACTGGAACGACCGCATAGCGATCAATGAAAGGCCGATGTTCTTCACCATCCAGGCAGTGATCGATGGCATGAAGAAAAAGGGCGGCGGCTCCATCATCAATATCGGTTCGATCAGCTGGCATATCAGCGGCGGCGGCTTTCCGGTCTATACCACCGCGAAGGCATCGGTGAGCGGACTTACCCGCGGCATGGCGCGCGATCTGGGGCCTTTCAACATTCGCGTCAATACCGTCACTCCAGGCTGGGTGATGACCGAACGCCAGCGGAAGCTATGGGTGAACGACGAGGCGGAAGAAGAGATCAAACGCAGCCAATGCCTGCCCGGGCATCTGCTGCCCTGGCATATAGCGCGCATGGTACTGTTCCTGGCATCGGACGATAGCGTGATGTGCACGGCGCAGGAATTCATCGTGGACGCAGGCTGGTCATGATGCGCCGTTCCGCATTTTTTACATGGACTTCCCTTTCACTCACTGACTGCCAATCATGAACCGACCGAATTCTCCATTGCTGGGCATCGACTGGGGCACCAGCAATCGACGCGCCTATCTGTTCGATGCGCAGGGCAAGCTCATTCGTCAGCACGATGACGAATTCGGCATCCTCAAGGTGGCCGGCGGCTTCGAAGTCTCATTGAAGGAACTGCTTCGAAAGCTCGATCTCGAGCGCGCGGATGTGCTCATGTCCGGAATGGTGGGCAGCCGCAACGGCTGGCAGGAAGCTCCCTATCTATCGGTGGAACAGCCGCTGTCGCGGCTCGGGGACGCCTTGATGGAAATCCCGACCACGATACCCGGAGTCCGCTGCCGCGTCGTACCCGGATACCGCTATGTCGATGCGCATGGCACTCCCGACGTCATGCGCGGCGAAGAAACCCAAGTGTTCGGAGCACTTGCGTCGGGCGCCCCGGACGGCTGGTTTCTGCTGCCCGGCACCCATAGCAAATGGGTGCGCGTGGAAGACGGCAAGGTAAGGGAACTGCTGACGTTCATGACCGGCGAACTGTTCGCGCTGCTGTCGAAGCACGGCACGCTCGCCAATGTGATGAAAGAGCATGAATCGGTTCCCGCAGCCTTCCGGGCCGGGCTGGAAGCGGCGCGGGGCGGTGCGTTCACCCACATGGCATTCTGCTGTCGCGCCCTTGTGGTGACCGACATGATGCCGGCCGAGCATACGGCTTCCTATCTGTCGGGGCTGCTGATCGGAACGGAAATACACGATATCGTGAAGCGGACCGGCGACCAGATGCGCACGCCGGTCCAGATCGTCGGCAGCCCATCGCTCGCCGCGCGCTATCAGAATGCGCTGGAAATTCTCGGACTGTCCTCCGCTGTCTGGGACCCGGACGACATCTACCTGGCCGCGTTGCGCGGCCTCGCCAACATGAAAGGCAATTGAAGATCATGCAATCATTTTCTCCTTCGACGCTTCCCTTGACCGCCATCCTGCGCGGCCTGACTCCTGAAGAGGCGCCAGCCATCGGGCGTGTGCTGCTCGACGCCGGCTTCCGCATGCTCGAGGTTCCCTTGAACCGCCCCGGCGCGCTCGAGGCAATACGCACACTGGCGAAGATGGCGCCTGAAGACGCACTGGTGGGCGGAGGCACGATCCTGACGCTTGAGCATGTGGAAGCGGTCAGAGAAGCGGGCGGGCGCCTCATGGTTTCGCCGAATTGCGTGCCGCAAGTGATCGCGCATGCGGTCAAGCTTGGCATGGTCGCGATGCCCGGTGTCGCTACCCCCACCGAAGCGTTTCGCGCGGTCGACGCGGGCGCGCAAGGCATCAAGCTGTTCCCCGCCGAAATGATCTCTCCCGCTGTCGTCAAGGCTTTGCGTTCGGTGCTTGACATCCCGATGTTCCCGGTCGGCGGCATCCGCCCGGACAATATGGCTGAGTACTATGAAGCCGGCGCCACCGGCTTCGGCATCGGTAGCCAGCTGTTCAAGCCCGGATCGACCGCCGAGCAGGTGCGGAAGGTTGCCGAGGCCTTCATGGCTGCTCGACAAAAGCTGTTGCAGAACAGCCAAGCCTGACGTGGCGACTTCGATAGCGGAGTGACAATGAGCCCCGCTATCGGGCTGAAAATGGTCGGGCCATATCTGCGGCGACCTCGTGAAATGGTAAAATACCCGGTTACCCAATTCGTACCGCAAAGGTTTTACCAGTGCTTTCTACCGCAAATATCACGATGCAGTTCGGCCCCAAGCCGCTGTTTGAAAACATCTCCGTCAAATTCGGAGAGGGCAACCGTTACGGTCTGATCGGCGCGAACGGCTGCGGCAAATCGACGTTCATGAAAATCCTGGGCGGCGACCTCGAGCCTTCTTCAGGCACGGTCATGCTCGACTCCAACGAGCGTCTGGGCAAGCTGCGCCAGGATCAGTTCGCGTTCGAGGAAATGCGCGTGCTCGAAGTCGTCATGATGGGCCACACCGAGATGTGGGCCGCGATGAGCGAGCGCGATGCGATCTATGCGAATCCGGAGGCGACCGACGACGATTACATGAAGGCGGCCGATCTCGAGGCGAAGTTCGCCGAATACGACGGCTACACGGCCGAAGCGCGTGCCGGCGAGTTGCTGCTGGGCGTGGGCGTGCCGACCGAACAGCACCAGGGGCCGATGAGCAACGTCGCGCCCGGCTGGAAGCTGCGCGTGCTGCTCGCACAGGCGCTGTTCTCCAACCCGGATATCCTGCTGCTCGACGAACCCACCAACAACCTCGACATCGATACCATCCGCTGGCTGGAGGATGTGCTCAATCAGCGCAACTCCACCATGATCATCATCTCGCACGATCGGCACTTCCTGAATCAGGTGTGCACCCACATGGCCGACATGGACTATGGAACGCTGAAGGTCTATCCGGGCAATTACGACGACTACATGCTGGCATCGTCGCAGGCGCGCGCGCAACAGTTGGCGCTGAATGCGAAGGCGAAGGATAAGGTGGCCGAACTGCAGGACTTCGTCCGCCGCTTTTCCGCCAACAAGTCGAAGGCCCGCCAGGCGACATCACGCGCCAAGCAGATCGACAAGATCAAGATGGAAGACATCAAGCCATCGAGCCGGCAGAATCCGTTCGTGCGTTTCGACGGAGAGAAGAAGCTGCACCGCCAGGCGGTAGAAGTCAGTGGGCTGACCAAAGCCTACGACCGCACGCTGTTCAAGAACTTCAACATCCTGGTCGAAGCCGGCGAGAAGATCGCCATCATCGGCGCCAACGGGGCAGGCAAGACCACGCTGCTGCGCTGCCTCGGGGGCAAGGATATCTGCGGTCTGGAGGCGGACAGCGGCACGACGAAGTGGGCCGAGCATGCCAATGTTGGCTACATGCCGCAGGACCCGACCGAGGAATTCGCGTCAGACAAAAATCTCACCGACTGGATCGGGCAGTGGACCAAGGAGGGCGACGACGACCAGGCGGTGCGTTCCATCCTGGGGCGGTTGCTGTTCGGCGGTGACGACGTCAAGAAGTCGGTGAAAGTGCTGTCCGGCGGTGAAAAGGGCCGCATGATGTATGGCAAGCTCATGCTGGGCCGCCATAATGTGCTGCTGATGGACGAGCCGACGAATCACATGGACATGGAATCCATCGAGTCGCTTAACATCGCGCTCGACAAATATGCAGGCACGTTGATTTTCGTGTCCCATGACCGGGAATTCGTTTCGTCGCTGGCGACGCGCATTCTTGAGGTGAAGGAGGGCGAAGTCATCGATTTCCAGGGCGGCTACGAAGACTATCTCGCAAGCCAGGGAATCGAATAAGCGGGAACCGAGCAGATTCCAAGGGAGAGCCGGGCATTCACTCCCGAAAAAACGAAGCGCAACGCGGATCGCATCCGGTTGCGCTTTTTTATTGTGCTTCGGTTGTTGGGCTTACGCCTGCGGCGTCAGTGCCGAGTCGAGCAGGGTATTAGGGGGAGGGGCCGCTTCGCCGTAATACAGGAGTTCATCCAGCCGTCCTCGCAGGCTGCGTGCCATTTCATCGCCCTTGGCCTTAAGCACGGCTTCCAGATAGGGGCGTCGCAGCTGTTTGAAGTCATCCAGCGATCCCGCTTTTTCGACCTTGATCTGCAGCGTGTATCCGCGCAAGCCCATCGTGCTCCGAATGGTGGCGGTATAGAAACGATAAACGGCTTCGAACTGGCTTTCGCCGTTCGGCAGAACCGGCTTAGACCCTGCAGTGTCGGCCGGTTGCATGCTTTCCTCCGGCGTCGTCTCGACGGCCGCGACCGGCTGGTCCGATACAGTCTGCGCGCTACCGTCGGCGGCACCGGCCGGTGTCGCATAGATGAAGCCCTGATCGAGCAACTCGTCGAAACCGGACTCGGTCAGGCCGATACCCGCTACCTTCTGCAGCAGGTCATCACTGCCGTGCTTGCCATCGATCAGAAGGAGCAGGGTGCGCAGCCGCGATGCCAGTCGATATTTGCGGGTGGCGATTTCTTCGCGGCCCTTGGCGGTCTTTTCGAAAACAGGTTTTGTCATGGCTATGCTTTTCACTGAAGGAAAATACGAAGCGATCGCCGGAACCTGGACTTTCCAGGCCATGAATAATCGCGTGCCAGTCTGATGAACGCAAAGATATGTTCGCTCTTAGTATGCTACTGATTTTTCCATGCGTAAATAAATCATCG
>JAQGLQ010000547.1 GCA_028292785.1 Noviherbaspirillum sp.
TGCTGCGCAAGATGGACAAGCGCAGTTTCAAGCCGGTCAACCGCGCGGCCATGTTCTTCCTGAACGCGACCGATCCGACCACGATCAATGCCACGCGCAAGGCGATGGTCGGCGTCGGCTTCAAGGCCCAGCGCCTTGGTAACCAGCTGCTGCGCAAGTTCGCGAAGGAGCAGACCGCGGCGCCGCCGCCGACCACGGGTAAAGCGCCGGTGCGCGAGCAGGTAATCCACTTCATCAACAAGAAGATGCCTGGCAACCTGCCGAAGAAAACCGCGCGCGCATTGCTCGATATCGAGGACGACAAGATCGTTCCGATCATCCGCGATCCGAAGCTGACCACGGCCGATACGGAAGCGGTGTTTTACTTCCCTGGCTGCGGCTCGGAGCGGCTGTTCTCGCAGGTGGGCCTCGCGACCCAGGCGATGCTGTGGCACGTCGGCGTGCAGACCGTGTTGCCGCCCGGCTATCTGTGCTGCGGCTATCCGCAACGCGGGGCCGGTCAGTACGACAAGGCCGAAAAAATGATGACGGATAATCGGGTATTGTTCCATCGGGTGGCCAATACCCTGAACTATCTCGATATCAAGACCGTCGTCGTATCCTGCGGTACTTGCTACGATCAGCTCGCCGGCTACGAGTTTGAAAAGATCTTCCCGGGATGCCGCATCATCGACATCCATGAATATCTGATGGAGAAGGGTGTCCGCCTCGAGGGTGTCAACGGCGTGCGCTACATGTATCACGATCCCTGCCATACACCGATGAAACTGCAGGACCCGCTCAAGACAGTCAATGCGCTGATCACGACCTCCGACGCGCAGAAGATCGGGAAGAACGAGCGGTGCTGCGGCGAGTCGGGGACGTTCGCGATTTCGCGTCCCGATATTTCCACGCAGGTCCGTTTCCGCAAGGAAGAGGAAATGAGAAAGGGCGTGGACAAGGTGCGCGGCGACGGTTTCTCCGGCGAAGTCAAGGTACTTACATCCTGTCCCTCATGCCTGCAGGGCTTGTCGCGCTATAACGAGGACTCGGGCACTACCGCGGACTACATCGTGGTGGAAATGGCGCGACACCTGCTCGGCGAAAACTGGATGCCCGAGTATGTGGAGCGCGCCAACAACGGCGGCATCGAACGCGTGCTGGTGTGAGCATCATGGCGCCCGGTGAGTCCGTCTGCGAGCTATGCCTGCAACCGGGCGGCGAGTTGTTGTGCCGGACCGCGGAATACCGCGTCGTCCTGGTGGATGACGCCGGCTATCCCGGATTCTGCCGCGTCATCTGGAACAGCCACGTGAAGGAAATGTCGGACCTGCCGGCGCCGGATCGAGTCTTGCTAATGGAAGCCGTATGGCGGGTAGAACGCGCGGTGCGCGACGTGATGCAGCCCGACAAAATCAATATCGCCAGCTTCGGCAACGTGGTCCCGCATATGCACTGGCATATCATTCCGCGCTACGAGGACGATGCCCATTTCCCGAATCCGGTATGGGGCGAAATCAGGCGCGCGCCGGACCAGGCTTCACTGGCGCGCCGCGCCGCTCTGTTGCCGCGGCTGCGCGCGGCGATCACCGCCGAGTGCGCCGAGCAGTCTATTCTGTGAACATACGGCCTGCCCGATCGCAGGCTTATCCAACCCAGGACACCAATCATGGCTGAATCGAAACCGGCAGCACCGAATCCCACCGCGCTCACGGTGCACAAGCAATCGCGTATATTGGAAATCGCATTCGACGATGGTTCGTCGTTTTCCCTTCCTTTTGAATTCCTGCGTGTGTATTCGCCGTCCGCCGAAGTCCGCGGTCATGGCAAAGGGCAGGAAGTCTTGCAGACGGGAAAGCGCGATGTGGCGATCAACGATCTCGATCAGGTGGGTCATTATGCGGTGCGACCGCATTTTTCGGATGGCCACGATACCGGCATTTATGCATGGGACTACCTGCATTGGCTGGGCACCAACCAGCCGCACTTGTGGGAAGAGTATCTGCAGCAGCTCGAGGCGGCGGGATTCACCCGCGAAACCGGGCGCGATACTCCCATGAGCAGCGCGCCGGCCGGTGGCCACGGCTGCGGACACGCTCACTGATAGCAATAACCATCCAACCGTCAACCAGCATGGACAATACAACGCATTTCGGTTATCAGACCGTTCCCGAAGAAGACAAGGTGCACAAGGTTGCCGAGGTCTTTCATTCCGTCGCCGCGAAGTACGACGTCATGAACGACCTCATGTCCGGCGGACTGCATCGCATCTGGAAGGCTTTTACCATCGCTCAGGCCGGTGTGCGCCCCGGCTTCAAGGTATTGGACATTGCCGGCGGCACCGGCGACCTGGCGAAAACCTTCGCGCGGCAGGCAGGCCCCAATGGCGAAGTCTGGCTCACCGACATCAATGAATCGATGTTGCGAGTCGGACGCGATCGGCTATTGAATAAAGGATTGACAACCCCCACATTACTTTGTGATGCGGAAAAACTGCCGTTCCCGGACAATTATTTCGATCGCGTCACCGTTGCTTTCGGTCTGCGCAACATGACGCACAAGGATGCTGCGCTGGCTGAAATGCGACGCGTACTGAAGCCGGGCGGCAAGCTGCTGGTGCTTGAGTTCTCCAAAGTATGGGAACCTTTGCAAAAACCATATGACTTATACTCATTCAGTGTATTGCCGTGGCTGGGCAAACGCATTGCAAACGATGCCGAAAGTTATCGCTATCTTGCGGAATCGATTCGCATGCATCCTGACCAGGACACCTTGAAGCAGATGATGCAGGAAGCCGGACTTGAACGTGTTGAATACTTCAATCTAACAGCCGGGGTAGCGGCGCTACATACCGGAATGAAATTCTAGGAGGCATTATGAAAAAGTTCTTGTTGACTTTGATGCTATCGGTAAGTGCGCTGGCAATGGTGGTTGCGGATGCGGAAGCCGCGCGGCGCATGGGCGGCGGCGGTTCCATCGGTAGACAGTCGTCGAACGTGACCCGTCAGGCGCCCCCGGCAGGCAATACCGCGCCCATGCAAAATCAGGCGACCAATCCAGCCCAGGCTCGACCCGGCGCACCGGCGGCGGCGACTCCCGCGCCAAGGCCCGCTAGCCCATGGAGAGGTATCCTTGGCGGCGCCTTGCTCGGCCTCGGCCTCGGCGCCCTGTTATCCCATCTGGGCATAGGCGGAGCGCTGGCAAGCATGATCGGCACCATTCTGACGGTGGCATTGCTCGCTCTTGCAGCGGTGTTCATTTACCGCCTGTTCCGCCGGAAAACCGGGGCGAAGCCGCAGCCTTCCTTTGCCGGTGGATATGGGTCCGGCAACACTCCCGAGATAGGATCGGGTCTCGACCCGCAGGCGCGGCCCGCCGCCTTGC
>JAQGLQ010000550.1 GCA_028292785.1 Noviherbaspirillum sp.
TTTCCTCGAGGCCTTGCGCAAACTCGCGCACCCCTTCCGCTTCAAGCGGCCAGTTCATGCCGACCTTGTACAGGCGGATACCGATGTCGCGCGCGACCTGTTCGTCGACGCCCAGGTCGGCCAGCGCCTGCCGTGTCTCGCTATAGGATTTGCCGGCGGTGATGATGCCGATACGCGCCCGCGGACTATCCCAGACGATGCGGTTGAGCCGGTTGGCGCGCGCATAGGCCAGGGCCGCGTACCACTTGTAATTGTTCATCCGCGCTTCCTGTTCGAGCACGGCGTCCGGCCAGCGGATATTCAGGCCGCCGGGAGGAAGTTCGAAGTCGGTGGGCAAGGCGATCTGGACGCGGTCGGGATCGAGGTCGATGGAAGCGCCGGACTCGACCAGGTCGGTCACGCATTTCATCGCAACCCACAGGCCGGTGTAGCGGCTCATCGCCCAGCCATGCAAGCCGTAGTCAAGATATTCCTGTACCGATGATGGGTATAGCACGGGAATGCCGCATGCCTTGAGGATATGTTCGCTCTGGTGCGCCGTGGTGGAGGATTTGGCGGCATGATCGTCGCCCGCGAGCACCAGCACGCCGCCCAGGCGCGAACTGCCCGCCATGTTGGCATGCTTGAACACGTCGCCGCAGCGGTCGACCCCCGGCCCTTTTCCGTACCACATCGAGAACACGCCATCGTGTTTCGCGCCCGGAAAAAGATTGACCTGCTGCGTACCCCACACAGCCGTCGCGGCAAGGTCTTCATTCATGCCCGGATGGAATTTCACTTGATGGGCATCGAGATGCCTGCCGGCCTTCATCGCGGTCATGTCGACATTGCCGAGCGGCGATCCGCGATAGCCGGTGATATATCCGGCGGTGTTCAGTCCCGCCTTCATGTCGCGCTGCCGCTGCAATATCGCTAGGCGGATGAAGGCTTGCGTGCCGGTCAGGAAAGCGCGGCCGCGTTCCAGCGTGAATTTGTCGTCAAGGGAAATGTCCTCCAGCAGCGTCCGTCCGGAAGCGAGGGGTGCGTTCATCGAATCTCCTCTCCAAAAATCGTGTCTTTGGTGCGATGTCTTGTCAGGCCGCCTTGTGGGCAATCCTGTAATGCCTCGCAACCTTAGCATACGCATGCCATGCTTCTCAATGCACGGCGCAGCATGCGCAGTCATTCGGCATGCTTCTTCCACTCGCTTTCGCCCGGCAGCAAGCTGTCCGGCGGCAGCGCTTCCATCGTTTTCAATCTTTCGTAAAGCGGCGTAAAGTCCGGCGCGGTGTCCTCGAACAGCTCCCGGAAATCGCGGATGACGAAGTAGCTTTCCTGATATGAATCGATCCGGTAGCGTGTGCGCATCACGCGTTCCAGATTGAAGGGCAGCCGGTGCGGCCGCGGGCTGTCCAGGCAATATCCGATTTCCCCTCCCGATGACAGGATGCCTGCGCCGTAGGCGCGCAACCCGTTCGGGCTTTCGATCAATCCGAACTCCACCGTGTACCAGTACAGCCGCGCGAGGTATTGCAGGCCGCCGAGTTCGAGCGCCGTCAGGCCGCCCTTTCCATACTCCTGCAAGTGAGCGGCGAACACCGGATTGAACAGCAGCGGCACATGCCCGAAGTAATCATGGAACAGATCGGGCTCGACGATGTAATCGAATTCGCTCGGCTCGCGCAGCCAGACGGTCACGGGAAAACGGCGATTTGCCAGATGCTCGAAGAAGGTGAGGTCCGGAACCAGTCCGGGCACCGCGACAATGCGCCATGTGGTCGCCTTCTCGAGCGCGTCGGAAGTGCGATCGAGATGCGGAATCTCTTCGGCCGCATCGAGCTTCTCCAGACTCGCAATGAAGATATCGCAGGCGCGGTCGGGCAGGAGCTTCGCCTGCCGGCGATACAGCTTGCGCCAGAGCGCATGCTGGTCGGGCGTATAGGCCGCCCAATCCTGCGTCACCACGTAATGTTCGTCGGCACGCGAATAGTCGCCGCGCAATCGGGAGCCGTCGGATTTTTCCGCCAGCGATTTGAAGAAATCCACCTGGTCGACTGTGGTGTTCATCCGCGCTCCTCCCGATCATGCGGAAATGCGATCGTCCTTCAGCACGCCGCGGCGAATCTGGTCGAGTTCTATCGATTCGAACAGCGCACGGAAATTTCCTTCGCCGAAGCCCTGGTCGCCCTTGCGCTGGATGATCTCGAAAAAGATCGGGCCGATCACTGTCTGCGTGAATATTTGCAGAAGCAGCTCGCGGTTGGACGAATTGCTATTGCCGTCGATGAGGATGCGCAGGCGCTTGAGTTCGTCGAGCCGTTCGCCATGTCCGGGCAGGCGTTTGTCGACCAGGTCGTAATAGGTGGCGACGGTGTCCTGGAACGCTACCTCGCGCGCCTTCATCGCTGCCACGGTGGCATAAATATCGTCGGTGCCGAGCGCGATGTGCTGTATGCCTTCGCCGTGGTATGCATCGAGATATTCCGCGATCTGCGATTTGTCGTCGGACGATTCGTTGATGGGAATGCGGATTTTTCCGCAGGGCGAAGTCATTGCCTTGGATTTCAGCCCGGTGAGTTTTCCTTCGATGTCGAAATACCGGATCTCGCGGAAATTGAACAGGTTTTCATAGAACTCGGCCCATTCCTTCATGCAGCCTCGATGCACGTTGTGGGTCAGATGGTCGATATAGGTCAGGCCATGTCCTTTGGGATTGAGTTCCGCTCCGGGCAAACCCGCGAAGTCGACATCGTAGATGCTGATATCGCCGATGCCGCCCGCTTCGCCGCCCTTGCCGCGCCAGCGGTCGACGAAGTAGATCAGAGAATCGCCGATGCCCTTGATGGCGGGAATATTCAGCTCCATCGGTCCGTTTTTGTTATCGAAACCCCAGGCGCCGAGTTCCAGCGCGCGCTGGTAGGCATGCGCCGCGTCATCGACGCGGAATGCGATCGCGCAGATGGATGGGCCGTGCTTGCGGGCGAAACGCTGCGCGAACGAATCCTTTTCGGCATTGATGATGAAGTTGATTTCGCCCTGCCGGTAAAGCGTCACATCCTTGTGACGATGGCGGGCGATGGCGCGGAAACCCATCTGTTCGAACAAGGCGCCGAGCGCTTTGGGGTCGGGAGCGGCGTATTCGATGAACTCGAATCCGTCGGTTCCCATCGGATTGTCCCAGGGTTCGAACTCCATGCGGGTCTCCTCGTCGGTTGGCGGCTGGCGTACTTGGAGTATAGGCAAGGAGCGCAGGCATTAAATTGCAAAAAATCGCCGAC
>JAQGLQ010000572.1 GCA_028292785.1 Noviherbaspirillum sp.
AAAATATAATCGACAACATGGCTAACACTTCCGCACTCGAAACACTGATCGAACTGGCAACGAAAGACACCGGCGAAGCCGCGAAAAGGCTGGGCAACGCCATCCGCGCCGGCGAAAGCGAACAGCAAAAGCTGGAGATGCTGCAGCAATACCGCGACGACTATGCCGCGCGACTGGAGGCGAATGCGAAGGCCGGGCTCAGCATCTCCGGCTATCGCAATTTTCAGTTCTTTCTCGGCAAGCTCGACGAAGCGATCCAGGGACAGCAGAAAGTGATAGCCGACGCCCAGCGGCGCGTGAACAAGGAACGCGCCGCCTGGCAGAACAGCGAACGCAAGCGGATGTCCTACGGCACCCTGATCAACCGGGCAACGAGCGCTCAGCTGCTGCGGCAGGCGCGACGGGAACAGAAGCAGACCGACGAGTTCGCCGCCAGAAAACTGCTCTATCCACGTTAAGCCGCAACCAATATTCATGAAAACATCCGCCATTCTCAATCCGACGAATCTTTCGGCCAGCCCGGCCCCCGCACCAAGGCAGGCCGACGCGGCGCCCGATATGATGTTCAACCAGGTACTGTCGCGCGAGATGGCCGAGCGCGCTCCTGCAGAGGCCACCAAGCCGGCTGCCAGGGACAGCGCCGAGCGCGCGCCCAAAAACCCATCGTCCTCCGCTCCCGCGGCACCGGCGCCCAGGAATGAAAAGACCGCTGCCGCTGAAAAGCCGAAATCGGCCGATGCCGCCGAAAGCGAAACGGAAGAGGAAACCGGCCCGGTCGCGGCGTCCGCTGAACTGCTCGCCCTGTCCGCGAGCTTGACGCAGGCGAACGCCGCCGGCCCGGCAGCTCCCGCGACGGCGCAGCCGGAAGATGCCGACAGGCCGGTCGGAGAAGGCAAGGATGGCCGCCGCGGCGATGCCGGCCTGGCCGCTCTGCTGGACAGCCGGCTTGCAAGCGACGCGACAACGGCCGAGGACGCGGCGACCGGCATCCAGGCCGCCGCGGAGCCAGCCGCTCCCGACACCACCCTTCCGGCGATTGCAGCGCAACCGGAGGATTTCACCGCCGCCATCGAATCGGCGATCCAGTTGCGCACCGCGAAGCCGATCGAAGCGATTGCTGACGCGGCACCCGAACCGCAGGCTGTCGCGGCACAGGCACCGCTGAATAATCTGCAAACCGCCGCGCAGGCGGCGGAGAAGCTCGCGCCGAGAGTCGGTACGCAAGACTGGAATCAGGCGCTCGGGCAGAAAGTCGTGTGGATGGTCGCCGGCGCCCAGCAGAGCGCCTCCCTGACCTTGAATCCGCCCGACCTCGGGCCCTTGCATGTGGTCCTGAATGTCACCAACAACCATGCCACCGCCACATTCACCGCGGCCCAGCCGGAGGTGCGTCAGGCGCTTGAAAACGCGATGCCGAAACTGCGCGAGATGCTCGGCGACGCCGGCATCCAGCTCGGCCAGGCCAATGTCGGCGCCGGCATGCCGAACAATCAGCAAAGCGGGCACCATGGCGGCCGCCAGTCGTCCGGACGGGCGTCGGCCGGCAATGGCATCGACGATGGCGGCATGGCGCCGGCACGGGCGGGACGCACTCAAGTCATCACGGGCGGCAACGGGCTGGTCGATACCTTTGCCTGAACGCTGATCATTTTGTTGTGGATGCCGGGATTGAGTCCCGGCCTACTCCATCGGAAAATTGCCCTCCTTGAAACGGAACAGGCCCGCCCTCGGCCCGAGGCAGAGGCGAGCGTAAAAAGTTCCCCGCCCCGGATACCCCGATATACACCCTCTTACCCCTTCTTTTCCGCGCATCCCGCTGCTGGTTTACTTCCGATAATGGCCATCACTTCGTAGTGCCGTTCAAAAGGATTCACGATGGCGACTTCCGCCCCCAAAGCAATCAGCAGCGCCGCCCAGGCCGACGCACCCGCCAAGCCGAAAGCGAAGAAGAAAGGCCGCCTGATCGTCCTCGGCGCGGTGGCCGCGCTCGCGATAGCGGCGGCAGGCGCTGGCCTGTATTATTTTCAGCCGGAGCTGTTCGGCGCCGGCGGCCCCCCGGTCGCCAAGGTCGAGCCGGTGAAACCCCCGGTCTTCATGAATCTTGATCCGTTCACAGTGAATCTCCAGATCGAAGACGGCCAGCAGCAGTTTCTGCAGGTCGGCATGACGATACAGGTGACGGACCAGGCCCAGGCCGACATGATCAAGCTGTACATGCCGCAGGTGCGCAGCCGCCTGCTGCTGCTGCTAACCAGCAAGAAAGCATCCGAAATACTGAGCGTGGACGGCAAGAAGAAACTGTCGGGCGAAGTCGCCGCCCAGCTCAAGCAACCGTTCTCGGCGCAAGGCCCGAGCGCCAATGTGACCGAGGTTTTCTTCACCTCTTTCGTCGTCCAGTAAGCCATGGCAGAAAACTTTCTCTCGCAGGAAGAAGTCGATGCGCTGCTGAAAGGTGTCAACGGCGAGCTCGATGAAGTGGCCGCCCCGGTCGATGAATCGGGCGTGCGTCCGTATGACCTCGCGACACAGGAGCGCATCGTGCGCGGCCGCATGCCGACGCTCGAGATCATCAACGAACGCTTCGCCCGGCTGTTCCGCATCAGCCTGTTCAATTTCCTGCATCGCACGGCCGAGGTGTCGGTCGGCCCGGTGCGGGTATCGAAGTACAGTGAATTCATCCGCAACCTGGTGGTGCCGACCAACCTCAACCTGGTGCATATCAAACCGTTGCGCGGCACCAACCTGATCGTCTTCGACCCGAATCTGGTATTCCTGCTGGTCGACAACATGTTTGGCGGCGACGGGCGATTCCATACCCGGGTCGAAGGCCGCGAATTCACGCTGACGGAACAGCGCATCATTTCGCGGATCCTCAACATCGTCTTCGAGACGTATTCGAAATCGTGGGAGCCGGTATTTCCGATCGAGTTCGAATACATCCGATCGGAAATGAACACGCAATTCGCCAACATCGCGACGCCGAACGAGGTGGTGGTCAGCACCACATTCACCATAGAACTCGGCCCGGTCAGCGGCCAGCTGCATTTCTGCACGCCCTATTCCACCATCGAGCCGATCCGCGACATTCTCACCAGCAGCCTGCAAGGCGAAACGCTGGAAATGGACAAGCGCTGGATCCGCCTCCTGAAGCAGCAGATCCAGACCGCCGAGGTGGAACTGGTTGCCAACATCGGTACCGCCGACGTCACCTTCGGGGATCTGCTGGCCATGAAAGAAGGCGACATATTGCCGATCGATGTGCCCGATGTCGTCACCGCCTGCGTGGACGGGGTGCCTGTCATGGAATGCGGCTACGGCCAGCTCAACGGACAGTACGCCTTGCGCATCAAGAAGCTGATCTACAGCTCGAACGAATCGCTGCGCGGCCATGAGCAGCTGCGCAGGGCGCGTGACAGCGGTGCGCAGAAGGAAGCCGACAACCCGCAACAAACCGAACCACAGCAAGGAGCACGACATGGCTGAAAACATGGACCCGCAAATGGCCGCCGAAGACGATTGGGGCGCCGCCCTCGCGGAACAGGCGCAGAGCGAGGCGGCCGGCGCTGCCGCACCGGCGGCGCCCGCGCCAGCCCCCTTCCAGGATTTTTCCGGCGCCGCCGTCAAGACCGGCATGCACAACGATATCGACTTCATTCTTGATATCCCGGTGCAGCTCACGGTCGAACTCGGGCGCACCAAGATCGCGATCAAGAACCTGCTGCAACTGGCCCAGGGTTCGGTGGTTGAACTGGACGGCCTGGCCGGCGAACCGATGGATGTGCTGGTCAACGGCTGCCTGATCGCCCAGGGCGAAGTGGTGGTGGTCAACGACAAATTCGGTATCCGCCTGACCGACATCATCTCCCCTTCCGAACGCATCAAGAAACTGAACAAGTAATGCGACGTCTCGTTCCACTGCCGTATCTGCTGGCGGCCGGCGCTGCCGGCGCCGCGGAGCAGGCCGGCCCGGTATCGGCCGGCAGTCTGATCCAGGTCGTAATCGGGTTGCTCGTGGTGCTGGCGCTGATGGCCGGCGCCGCCTGGCTGCTGCGGCGCTTCGGCCTGTCGCGCGTCAATACCCCGGGTTCGATCAAGATCGTCGGCGGCGTGAATGTCGGCACGCGCGAACGTGTGATGGTGGTCGAAGTCGCGGATCAATGGATCGTGGTCGGCGTCGCGCCCGGCCGCGTGAACGCGCTGGCGACCATGGCAAGGCAGGAAGCTCCCGCGCTGCCGGACGGCGTGCCCGGAACCGCGCCGGTGGCGAAGAATTTTTCAGCATGGCTGAAGCAGACGATTGAAAAGCGTAATGGCCAATAAGATATCGAAGGCAGCATGGCCGGGAGCATTTCTCGTATTTCTGCCGATTGCACTGATGTGCATCCCGATGCTGGCGCAGGCGCAGCAAACCGGCTTGCCGGCATGGACCAGCACGCCGACCCCGGGCGGTGGACAGACGTATTCGCTCAGCCTGCAGACGCTGCTGCTGCTGACGGGCCTATCCTTCCTGCCGGCGGCATTGATGATGACCACCAGCTTCATGCGCATCATCATCGTTCTGTCGCTGCTGCGTCAGGCGCTCGGCACGCAGACCGCGCCGCCCAACCAGGTGATGATCGGCATTGCGCTGTTCCTGACCTTCTTCGTGATGGGGCCGGTGTTCGACAGGATCCATGCGGAGGCCTACCAGCCGCTATCGGAAAACCGGATCACCATGATGCAGGCGCTCGAACGCGGAGCCGCCCCGCTCAAGGCCTTCATGCTCAAGCAGACCCGCGAGACCGATCTTGCGCTGTACGTGAAGATGTCCAACACCCCGGCGCTGCAGGGGCCCGAAGACGTGCCGCTGCGCGTGCTGGTTCCGGCCTTCGTCACCAGCGAGCTGAA
>JAQGLQ010000003.1 GCA_028292785.1 Noviherbaspirillum sp.
CTCGACGAAATAGGCACGTTGCCTCCCGCCTGCCATAGGTACCACGAAACGAATTTTCGGATCGCGCTGAAGAAGAATCCTTGCGGCTTTCACGAATGCTACGGAATTGTATTTCAATTCCGAGATGCGGCTGCCGGGGAGAATTGCAACCACCGTTGCGTCTTCTGCAAGCTCGAGCAGTTGCCGCGCCGCCCTCACATCCGGCTCCATCGGAATCACTTCCGCGAGCGGATAACCGACATAAGTGACCGGGATACCTGCCGAGCGATAGAGCGCTTCTTCGAACGGAAATACCACGAGCATATGCGATACGGCCTTCGCGATTTTCTTGATCCTGCCGCCGCGCCAGGCCCATATCGAAGGGCTGATGAAATGCATTGTCGGAATGCCCGCACCCTTCAGTTGCGCTTCCAGCCCGAAATTGAAATCGGGTGCATCGACACCGATGAAGACGTCCGGTTTTTCTGCGATCAGTTGATCACGCAAGCTGTTTTGGATGCCTTTTATTTCCCGGTAATGCGCGAGAACTTCGAACAGGCCGCGCACGGACAATTTTTCGATCGGGTAGTCGCTCACGAATCCATACGCTGCCATCCGTGAGCCACCGATGCCGTGTATATAGGCCTCCGGCAGTTCGGGCCTCAAGCCGGACAGCAGGCGACTGGCAAGGAGATCGCCCGACGCCTCACCGGCCACCATCGCGATCGATATCTTATCGGACGATGCCACGCGTAGAGCCGTCAAGGAATTCACGCATCGCGCGCAGATGGATGGCGGACTCAGGCGCCTCCGATTCCGCTTTGACGAGCGCGGTCTTGGCCTCTTCGAGAGTCAGACCGGACTTATAAATGAGTTTGTATGCGTTACGGATATCCGCTATCTGGGCGCGCGTGAAACCGCGCCGCTTCAGGCCTTCGATATTGATACCATGCGGCGCCGCCGGGTTCCCCGAAAGCAGCACGAATGGCGGAACATCCTGTGTCAGACTGGTATTCATACCGACAAACGCGTGAGCTCCGATCTTGCAAAACTGATGTACTGCGGCAAAACCACTGAGAATGACCCAATCTCCTACCTGTACATGTCCTGCAAGGGCTGCATTATTGGAAAAAATGGTGTTGTTCCCGACCTGGCAGTCATGGGCCAGGTGCACATATGCCAGGATCCAGTTGTCATTTCCGAGGCGCGTAACGCCGGCATCCTGCGCGGTACCAAGATTGAAGGTGCAGAATTCACGAATGAGATTGCGATCGCCTATTTCCAGGCGCGTCGGTTCGCCCGCATACTTTTTGTCCTGCGGCTCCGCACCGATCGACGAGAACTGATAAAAAGTGTTATCGCAGCCGATGGTGGTGTGCCCTTGAATGACCACATGGGGGCCAACCTTGGTACGCGCGCCGATTTTCACATGCGGGCCGATCACCGAATACGGGCCTACCTCGACGGAACCATCAAGCTCGGCCTTGGGATCGACGATCGCGCTTGGATGAATACGTGTCATTACTGTCCCGCTGGCTGGCTCGCATCGCTTGCGCTACGCATTGTGCACATCAGTTCGGCCTCGACCGCCATCTTGCCATCGACCGACCCTTCGGCCTTGTATTTCCAGATGCCACGTGCCACGCGCAGGATCTCGACCTGCATTTTGAGCTGATCGCCAGGTTCGACCGGCCGCTTGAAACGCGCGCCATCGATCCCCAGAAAATAAACGATGCTGTTCTCGTCAGGCTTCGTACCCATCGTAAGAAATGAGAGCAGCGCGGCCGTCTGCGCCAGGGCCTCGATCATATACACGCCTGGCATGACCGGCTTATGCGGGAAATGACCATTGAAAAATTCTTCATTGACGGTCACGTTTTTGATTGCGGTAATCGATTTTCCGGCTTCCCAATCGAGTACACGGTCAACGAGCAATAGCGGATAGCGATGCGGCAGATATAACTTTATCTGGTTGATGTCGAGACTATTCATTACCTTTTCCGGTGAGCAATTTAATTGTTTTTTCCAAGTCGCGGATTTTCTCACGCATCGTGCCGAGATTGCGTACGATAGCGGCGGATTTTTCCCATTCGGCATTTTTTGCCAAAGGATAGAAACCGGTGTATTGGCCCGGTTCCAGGATCGAGCGCGACACCATGCTGCCGGAGGAGATATGCACATTGTCCGCAATGGTCAGATGACCCAGGACCATTGCCGCACCACCGAAGGTGCAATACTTGCCGATTTTGGCGCTGCCGGCGACGCCGACGCATCCTGCCATCGCGGTATGAGCGCCGATATGCGTGTTGTGTCCGATCTGGATCTGATTGTCGAGCTTTACCCCGTCTTCGATCACGGTGTCGCTCAAGGCTCCTCTGTCGATAGTGGTGTTGGCTCCGATTTCCACGTCATCACCAATCATCACGCGTCCAGTCTGCGGAATCTTGATCCATCTGCCTTTTTCGTTTGCGAAACCGAAACCATCGGCACCGATAACCGCACCGGAGTGAACAATGCCGCGCTGTCCGATTTGACATGCGCTGTGTATCGTCACGTTGGCGAACAGATGGGTTTCCGCACCGATCCTTGCACCACGCCCGATATAGCAACCGGCATCGATCACTACCCGGTCGCCGATCACGGCACCGGCTTCGATCGTGACATGGGGACCTATGGATACTTCGTCGCCCAGTTTTGCGTCTCGATCCACGCTTGCCTGCGAATGGACTCCGGGCGCGGGAGGGATTGCGGCCTGCTCTACAAATAACTGAGCGGTTCTCGCGAAATACGCGTACGGATTTTCGGCAATGATGCGGGCGCCCCCGTAAGAGCCGCCTATTGCCGCATCGTCGGTAGCGGACAGGATCAGAGCCGCTGCGTTGGTTTGCGCGGCCTGCGTACGTAACCTAGGGTTGGAGAGAAACGTGATGTGCGACGGATTTGCTTCATCGAGCGGAGCGATGCCGGTTACTTCGATATCGGCATCGCCAGTCAGTTGGCCTCCCAGACGTTCGACCAATTTTCCCAGCCGAATACTCATGTTGGCCTTCGTATGCTTTTATTTGTTAAGCGCCTTGAGCACTTTGTCGGTGATATCGATCCTTGGGCTGGCATAGACGGCTTCCTGGAATACGATGTCGTATTTTTCCGTTTCGGCGATCTGCTTGATTACCTTGTTGGTACGCTCAAGCACAGTCGCCAGTTCCTCGTTGCGGCGCTGATTCAGATCTTCACGGAACTCACGCTGCTTGCGCTGGAAATCCTTGTCCATGTCGGCCAGTTCGCGCTGACGCTTGATACGATCGGATTCCGATAGTATCGCCGCATCTTTGTCCAGCTTGTCCGAGAGCGCCTTCAGACGCGCTCCGAGTTCCTGCAGTTCCTTGTCGCGCCGTGAAAACTCCTGTTCGATTTTCGCCGACGCAGTTTTCGCCGGGGCAGCTTCCCGAAAAATTCTTTCGGTACTGACAAACCCGATCTTGGCTTCCTGCGCATGGGCACTCATCAAAGGCAGCATGCACATTCCGAGGGCAATGAGCCATCTGGATGGAACGGATGCTTTAGTTAAGAACGTCAAGATGATTCTCCGCAGATCAAATTACTATTATGCCATTGAGAAGATCAGAAGCCTGTACCGAGCTGAAACTGCAATTGCTGCTTCCTGTCCTCAGGCTTCGCATTCAGTGGCTTGCCATAGCTGAGCTTCAGTGGTCCGATAGGCGAAACC
>JAQGLQ010000073.1 GCA_028292785.1 Noviherbaspirillum sp.
CATATTGTGCTCGTCAATCACAAAGCGGAGCACATGTTCGGCTATCCTGAGAGGCATCTCCTGGACAAGTCGGTGGAAGAGCTGCTGCCGCAGCGGCTCGGCACGGAGCAGCGCCGTCGCATGGAGCGGCTTGCCGCAATCAGGGCCAACGGCAGGCGTACGCGGCTCGGGCTGAAGGGCTGGCACGCCAGCGGCGATGAATTCCCGGTCGACGCGTCGATATCGCGCGTTACCGTGGCCGGTGAAATGTATCTGGTGGTGACGTTGCGCGATTCGCGGCTGCCGGAAGCGGACGACCGGCGGCCGCGTGCAATCAGGTCATCCGATCTGCGCAAGCTGGCAGTCTCGTCCCAACAGGCAAGCGAAATCGAAAAGCGCCGATTTTCGAAGGAACTGTACGACGACATAGGCCAGCGCTTGAGCGTGCTGAAGCTCGATCTCGACTGGCTGCAGAATACGCTGCCGGAATCGAACAATTGCGTACCGGAACGCGTCGCCGAAATGCAGGGCATGCTCGACAAGGTAATTACGTTGACGAAAAGCATGGCATCGACCTTGCGCCCTCCCTTGCTGGACGATTTCGGCCTCATGCCGGCGGTCATATGGATGACCGAAAATTTCCAGAAGCGGACTGGCATCAAATGCGTTGCCAAAGGGATCGGCATGCCGGCTCGGGTAGGCGACCCAATGAAGTCCGCGATATTCAGGGTGATCCAGGAAGGCCTGCTCAATATAGAGAAGCACGCGAACGCCGAAAACGTGCGCGTGGTCCTCGAATACAGGGACGGGCAGCTCGACGTGCTCATTCAGGATGACGGCGTCGGCATGAATGGAAACTGTGAAAACAAGGTCGGTTGCTACGGCCTGATTGCGATGCAGGAACGGATATTCGTTTTGGGGGGTACAATAACAATAAAAAATATAAAGCCCCATGGCGTTGCGATTCGCGCCGCGATTCCGCTCGGTCCGCATCCTTCACAGTAGACATTCTTATAATATTTATGATTCGAATCGTTATCGCCGATGACCACACAATCATGCGAGAGGGACTCAAACGGATCCTGGACGGCGCAGACGACATAGAGGTCGTCGGTGAAGCTGTCGACGGCTTCGAAGCGCTGGCGCACGTGAGGAAGGGTGGCTTCGATCTCCTCATGCTGGATCTGTCGATGCCGGGTCGCAGTGGCGTGGAACTGATCCGCCAGATCAAGGACGAGGTTCCCAAGCTGCCCATTCTCGTGCTCACCATGCATGAAGAAGAGCAATATGCGGTACGCGCCATTCGCGCCGGCGCGCGCGGTTACCTGACGAAGGAAAGCGCGGGAACGCAGCTGGTCAGCGCAATTCGCAAGGTGGCAGGAGGACGACCCTATATCAGCCTGGAAGTCGCGGAACAACTGGCGATGGACGCCATGCCCTCGAGCGAAGACCTGCCGCACAAGCAGCTCTCCAACCGCGAATTCGAAGTGTTTACGCTGCTCGTGAACGGCAAATCCATCACCGAGATCGCTGAAATGCTGCATCTCAGCGCGAAAACCGTCAGCACGCACAAGACGCGCATACTGCAGAAAATGGGCATGAATTCCCTGGCAGAAATGGTTCAGTATGCGGTGCAGCATAAACTCCTCAGTTCACTGAAGAACTGACGGATAGCGGTCCGTCGAGTGGAGACCGACCGGCCCGATTACATTGCGACTCACCCACCACGTTGATGCCTGCTCGATTTCATGACGGCTCAACTGGTCGCCCCCCCATATATCCGTAAGTAATACTTACGATCTTTTGTAGGAAAATTCCTACAGCGTGATGTCGCGTCCTACAAGCCGATTCAGCCCACACCGATAGTATTTGCCTGTTGTGATTGCGATACTGGGGACCTTCAACGAGGATAAAGCGCTGGCAACTTGCCGTTGATCACGGATTTGCCGTTGAGCGCCTCTGCTCCGACTTACCGGTTCCAAGCGGTCGCTACCGCGGCCATGACAGGCAACTCGCATCCACTTGATTCAGGAGGTGACCATGTACACAACGCAAATGTCCGACGGCCGTTCCGAACTCTCCTCGGTAGTGCATTCATCTTCTCTGGAGGCGGGTTGGCAGCGTCAGGGAAAGCTGTGGTCAAACCTGAAGGAATTATGCGAAGTACTCCGCATCCCGTTCACCGCCGCCAATATGGAAGAAGAGTTGCTATTTCAGCATGTGCAGTTCAAGACCGGACAGCGCATCCATACCATCGGCCAGCCGTTCGACACCCTGTACATCGTTCATTCCGGTTTTCTGAAAACGGTGCTGATCGATGAATTCGGCAACGAACAGGTACTGAGCTTTCCGATGAAAGGCGATTTGTTCGGGGTCGACGGCATTCATACCAAGCGTTACGCCTCCGAAGCCGTTGCGCTCTCCAATTGCGATCTGATCCTGCTGCCCTTCAAGAAGCTCACCGCCCTGGGCCGTGCGCACGTCGACTTCGAGCCTGCCATGTATAGCGTCATGAGCCGTGAACACGTGCGCGAACAGGCAATGGACAGCATGCTGGGAGCGGTGAGCGCGGAAGCGCGCGTCGCCCGGTTCCTGGTATCGTTGTCGGAGCGCTACGCGGAAATGGGATATTCGAGCAAGCTGTTCAATCTGCGCATGACCCGCCATGAAATCGGCAGCTACCTTGGCCTCACGCTGGAAACCGTGAGCCGCACGCTTTCCGCTTTCAATGAAATCGGCCTGATTACCGTCGATCAGCGCTCCATAGGCATCAAGGATCCCGAAGCGCTCAAGACCCTGCGCCGGCTGCCGCCATCGAGCTCGCGCGCCAAGCAGCTGGCCTCGAAGAAATCCAGGCAGCTCGCGCAGACCAAGGAACCACCCGCCGCGGACTGGGGCACGCTCGCGACCGCATGAGAAGCTGTTCATGCCGCCGGCAGGCTGCCGGCGGTGATCCGAAAGTGCAAAGCCCGG
>JAQGLQ010000083.1 GCA_028292785.1 Noviherbaspirillum sp.
GCATCGCCTGTCAGGTTCCAGCCATTGCACACGTAGTCGCGCTGGCGCTCGTCGGCAAGATAGCGGCAGCCGGTCGGTCCCTTGACCGCGAGCCTGCCCACCACGCCGGGTGGCACGGGAGCGCCGGCCTCGTCCAGCACGCACGCCTGGTAGCCGGGTATCGGCTTGCCGGTCGCGCCGGGGCGAATGTCCTTGCCGGCGGCCGAAATGAAAATATGCAGCATCTCCGTCGAGCCGATGCCGTCGATCATGTCCAGCCCGGTCGCTTCGCGCCAGCGCGCGCGCGTGGCCGCCGACAGTGCTTCGCCGGCGGATACCGTCTTGCGCAGGCTGGACAGGTCGTATTTAGACGCCAGCGCCGCCATCTGACGATAGAAGGTCGGTGCGGTGAAGCAGACAGTCGCACGGAACTCCTGCACCGCTTGCAGCAGCGCATCGGGCGAGAGCCGTTCAAGCAGCACGGTGGTGGCGGCCGCGCGCATCGGAAACAGCAGGATGCCGCCCAGGCCGAAAGTAAACGCGAGCGGCGGCGTGCCGATGAAAACATCGTCCTGTTCCGCGCGCAGCGTCGAACGCGGGAAGCAGTCGCAGATCGCCATCACGTCGCGGTGGAAGTGCATGGTGCCCTTCGGCCTGCCGGTGGTGCCGGAAGTGAAGGCGATGATGCACACGTCTTCCGCGAAGGTCGGCGCCGCCTCGAAATCCGGCGGCCTGGCTTGCATGAACCGCTCGAGCGAATCCGGCCCGCCGTCGTTGAAGCGGATCAGCAGCGGCGACGCACCCGCCTGCGCGCAGGCGCTGTCGATGTCGGCCATGAGGTTGGCAGCGCACAGCACCGCGTTCACCCGGGCCTTCTCGATGATCACCGCCAATTCGCTCGCGCGCAGCAGCGGCATGGTGGGCACGGCGATGCAGCCCGCCTTCAGGACGGCGAGCAAGCAAGCCGCCATCATCGGATTATTGTCGCCACGCAGCAGAACGCGATTGCCGGGCACCAGTTTCATATCGTCGCGCAGCACGCGCGCGATGCGATTGACCTTCGCCAGCAGTTCGCCGTAGGTCCAGCTTTCCTTCGCCCCATGAATGGCGGTTCTGCCGGAATGGAGTGCCGTCGTCTTGTCCAGCAATTCGGCGGCGCAATTGAGGTGGACCGGGTATTGCAGCTCGGGGAGGCCGAATGACAATTCAGGCCACAGGTCGCGCGGCGGCAGGTTGTCGCGCGCGAAGGTGTCGACATGAGCGGTGGCGTTCATGTTGTCTCCGGGGGTGTTTGTATGTTGCGAAGGCGGCCGGCCGGCGCACGGGCGTTTTCAAATTACTTTAAGCTTAAAGTAATTAAATTTCAAGAACGCATTTTGAATGCCCCGAAGCGGAACGCGTTATACCTCTACCACCAGGCGAGGATCGAAAGCCGGGTTTTCCCATTCCAGTGCGCTCGTGCCGTCCGCGCTTGAGCGGTTGCGGGCGTAGCCGCGCGGGTTGGTCAACACGCGGGCGCGATTCTCGCGGTAGTCGAAACTGTCATGCACGTGCCCATGCACCCAGAGCGCCGTCTTCTCCAGCAGCGGTCGAAGGTCGCTGATGAAGGCGGCATTGACCGGATCGCCCGCGAAGCGCGGATGCACCGATCCGGGGTGCGGGCCGTGGTGGGTCACGACCACCGTCGGGCCGGAGAATGTTTCGCCCAGCTTGCGTTCCAGCCAGGCGCGCGATTCCAGGTGGATGCGCAAGGCGTCCTCCGGCATGAAATAGCCGCCTTCGCCGCGCAGGATCTCCCGGTGATCGAGCAGGTGCCGCGCCGCACCGTGCATGGCCGCGGCGCGTGCGGCCTCGCCGTTCAGGGCGTAATCGGTCCAGAGGCAGCAGCCGAGGAAGCGCACGCCGCCGAGAATCGCTTCATCGCATTCCAGATAGCGCACGCCGGCGCGCCGCGCTTCCGTTCTCAGCTCGGGCACCAGCGCGGCGAGATCGGTGCCGTAGGCTTCATGGTTGCCATGCACATAAATAACCGGAACAGGCCAGTCACGAAACGCGGCCAGCGCGCCGGCGTGACGATGGATGTCGCCGGCCAGGATCAGAACGTCCGCGTCGGCGGGTTCGATGATGCGGTAACCGGGGAACCGCGGTTCGAGCAGATCGAGATGCAGGTCGGAGGCAATCTGGATTTTCATGGCGTGGAATTTTTCGTTGCGGCGTTTCGGATGCCGGACAGATCCAATAGTACTGAAAATACTGAAACGGAGGCCGCCGTGGCGCATATCGATGGGATCCGATATGGCGATGCAATGAACCTTCTTTAACAATTGATGCTGCCGGCGCGACGAACTGTTATTGTGCCGCGCTGCGCAGGTATGCCGAACGGCGCACGACGCCACGCCATTGCGCATTGCTTGCCGCGGCACCTCTCCTCGACAAAGGAAACCAGCGGCCTGGCTGGTCACGGCTATCTAATAAGGACAGGAACGATGTTCGGAGTCTCCGCCACAGCATTCAGCTTCAAGCAAATATTCAAGGGGTTGCGATCCAATACCGGGACGGGCCATCTCGGCTTGTTCAAGAAGCACGCCGCCCGCATGCCATTTGTCACGAGCAGTATGCAGTCACGCTCTCGACTGTATTCAATTCGCGCCGATGAAAACCGGCTTGCCGTGGGGTTTACTTTTGCGTCCAGATACTGCTTCTCGACGGGCCACGCCGGCGGAAAATCAAAAGATTCCCTCATGCTGATATTGAGGCCGAACGAAAATTTGGAAGCGGCTCGAGAATATGAAACGCTCAGGACCTTCTTTGTGTCGAAGGAGGCCTTTGTGCCAAGCCTGGACGACCTTCGCACGGGTCTCAAGTATCTCGCATGCTTCGATACCGGCCCGCAATGGGAAAGCGCCGTGGGAAGCGCGCTGGAACGCAGACAGTTTGCTTTTGACGCGCTGGTGAAATCGATGGACGACAAGGATAGCGAACAGAGATTCGCAATCATGAAGGAGGAGG
>JAQGLQ010000159.1 GCA_028292785.1 Noviherbaspirillum sp.
GACCTCGGCTTTGCCGCGACTTACGGTGACATCCTCGATGCCGCATGGCCGCAGGTCGATGCTGCCGCGCTGGAACAGGCGGAAATCGAACTGATGGTGCAGGTCAACGGCAAGCTGCGCGGAAGCGTGACGGTCCCCAAGGAAGCCGACAAGGCGGCAATCGAAGCCGCGGCGCTGGCCAATGAGAACGTCAGAAAATTTGTCGAAGGCACGCCGAAGAAAGTCATCGTGGTGCCCGGCAAGCTGATCAACATCGTCGTCTGATACGGCAGAATCAAGGATGCCCATGAAGCGCTGCGCCACCTTCTCACCGATCGCATTGATTGTCGCCGCCGCCCTCGCGCTGTCCGCCTGCGGCTTCCAACTGCGGGGTTCATCCGGGAACGACGCGCTGCCGTTCAAAACCGTGTATCTCGGCTTCCCGGATACCTCACCGTTGGGTACGGAACTGAAACGCTATATCCGCGCCGGCGGCGACACCACGGTCGTAACGGACATGAAGGCAGCGGAAGCGATACTCGAACCGCTTTCCGAAACCAGGGAAAAAGTGATCCTGACGCTCAACACCCAGGGCCGGGTGCGCGAGTATTCGCTGATCTACAAGCTGCGTTTCCGGGTCAGGGACGCAAGCAACACGGAGTTGCTGCCGCCGACCGAAATCATGCTCAAGCGCGATATCACCTTCAACGAAGCGCAAGTGATGGCGAAGGAAAAGGAAGAAGAGATGCTTTATCGCGACATGCAGAGCGATCTGGTGCAGCAGATATTGCGGCGCCTGGCTGCGATCAAGAAGGCCTGACGGGAAACGCGATGCAATTGCGGCCCGATGCCCTCGACGCACACCTCGCGAAATCCCTCGCGCCGCTGTACGTGATCAGCAGCGATGAGCACTTGCTGGCGCTGGAGGCCGCGGACAAGATACGCAGGACGGCACGTGCGCAGGGCCTGACCGAACGCGAAGTGCTGGTGGTCGAGCGCGGTTTCAAATGGAGTTCCCTGCTGGCGGCGAGCCAGTCGCAGTCGCTATTCGGCGACCGCAAGCTGATCGAGCTGCGCATACCGACCGGAAAGCCCGGCAAGGACGGCGGCCAGGCGCTGCAGGATTACGTCAAGACCCTGGGCCCGGACAACGTCACGCTGATCACCTTGCCCAGGCTGGACTGGCAGACGCAAAAGAGCGCCTGGGTGGCGGCGCTTCAGCAGGCCGGCGTATTCATCGATATCCCTCTGGTGGAACGAACGCAGCTGCCGGCATGGATAGGCGCGCGTCTCGCGGCGCAAGGGCAGAGCGCGGACAGGCAAAGCATCGAATTCATCGCCGACCGGGTGGAAGGCAATCTGCTCGCGGCCCACCAGGAGATCCAGAAGCTCGCCCTCTTGCATCCCGAGGGCAAGCTCAGCTTCGAACAGATCCATGACGCGGTGCTCAATGTCGCCCGCTATGATGTGTTCAAGCTGAACGAAGCAATGCTCGCCGGCGACGCGGCGCGTCTGGTGCGCATGCTGGAAGGCTTGAAAGGCGAAGGCGAAGCATTGCCGCTGGTGCTGTGGGCCATGGCGGAAGAGGTGCGCACGCTGCTCAAGCTGAAATCGGGCGTCGCGCAAGGCCGCCCCCTCGGCATGCTGTTGAAGGAATACCGCATCTGGGGGCCGCGCGAGCGCATGATGGAACCGGCACTGCGCCGGCTGAAGCTGTCGACGCTGGAGTCGGCGCTGCAGCAAGCCGCGCAGATCGATAAGATGGTGAAAGGCTTGCGCGCCAGGGCCTTCGCCGGCGACGCATGGGACGCGATGCTGCAGCTGGGCCTGAAGATCGCGCGCGGCTAGCGTCATGCAACATCAAAGCATTTACATTTTTCAGCGCTCTTCCAAAGAACAACATGGACATCAAGCACTACATGAATGAAGTCGGCCGGCGTGCCCGCAAGGCGTCGCGCGCCATGGCCAAGGCAGATACCGCCGCCAGAAACCGCGCGCTGTCGCTGATCGCCGCCGCGATACGCCGCGACGCCGATATCTTGCGTGCGGCCAACCGGGAGGATCTCGCGGCTGCCCGCGCGGCCGGCCTGGAGCCGGCGATGCTGGACCGCCTCACGCTGTCGGACAAGGCCATCGCCACCATGGCCGAGGGGCTGGAGCAGATCGCCGCCCTGCCCGATCCCATCGGTGAAATCTCCAACATGAAACTGCGCCCGACCGGAATCCAGGTCGGACAAATGCGGGTGCCGCTCGGGGTGATCGGCATCATCTACGAGGCGCGACCGAATGTGACCGCGGATGCGGCCGGGCTGTGCATCAAAAGCGGCAATGCCACCATTCTGCGCGGCGGCTCCGAGGCGATCCATTGCAACCAGGCACTGGCAAAACTGGTCAAGCAGGGCTTGGCCGATGCCGGTTTGCCGGAAGATGCGGTGCAGGTCGTTGAAACCACCGACCGCGCCGCCGTCGGCGAACTGATCACCATGCCGCAATACGTCGACGTCATCGTGCCGCGCGGTGGCAAGGGCCTGATCGAACGCCTGATCAAGGAATCGAAAGTGCCGATGATCAAGCATCTCGACGGCATCTGCCACGTCTATATCGACGACAAGGCCGACATCGGAAAGGCGCTCGATATCGCCTTCAATGCCAAGTGCCACCGCTACGGCACCTGCAACACAATGGAAACTCTGCTGGTCGCGCGCGGCATCGCGGCCCAGGTTTTGCCGAAGCTCGCCGAGCGATACGGCGCGAAGGACGTTGAACTGCGCGGCGACGACGAGGCGCGCAAGATCCTCGCCGGCTATCCGCATCTGGCCGCGGCCACCGAAGAGGACTGGCGCACCGAATATCTCGCGGCCATCCTTGCGGTGAAGGTGGTCGACGGCGTGAGCGACGCGATCGATCACATCAACACCTATTCCTCGCAGCACACCGATGCGATCGTCACCGAGGATTACAGTCGCGCCATGCGCTTCCTGCGCGAGGTCGATTCGGCGTCGGTGATGGTGAATGCCTCGACCCGCTTCGCCGATGGTTTCGAATACGGCCTTGGCGCGGAGATTGGTATTTCCAACGACAAGCTGCATGCGCGCGGCCCGGTCGGACTCGAAGGCCTGACGTCGCTGAAATACGTGGTGTTCGGACATGGCGAAGTGCGCGAGTAATCCGCGCATTTCGACTCTGACTCTTCCCCCAAGCGGGGATGCCAGCCAATAACAACAACAGGATCATCATGCTCTGGATCAAATCGCTGCACCTTGTTTTCGTCGTTTCCTGGTTCGCCGGCCTGTTCTACCTGCCGCGCATCTTTGTGAACCTCGCGCAGGAAACCGATCAGGCCGCCACCACGCGCCTGCTGCTGATGGCGCGCAGGCTTTACCGTTTCATGACGCTGCTGGCGATTCCCGCGGTGGCATTCGGACTGTGGCTGTGGCTGGGCTATGGCATCGGCAAAGGCCCGGGCAATGGCTGGCTGCATGCCAAGCTTGCCCTCGTGCTGCTGCTGATCGGTTATCACCACGGCTGCGGCGTGATGCTGAAGAAATTCGAAAACGGCCGCAATACGCGCAGTCACAACTGGTATCGCTGGTTCAATGAAGTCCCCGTCATCGCACTACTGGCCATCGTCGTGCTGGTGGTAGTCAAGCCTTTCTAAAATACAAAACACCGGAGACCGCAATGTCAAAAGTCTGCCAATATTTTTTCACGCCGCAATCGCCGTTCGCCTATCTGGGGCATGAGCGCCTGGTCGCAATGGCTAAACGGCATGGCGCAAAAATCGACATCAAGCCCTGCGACTTCGGCAAGGTTTTCAATGTATCCGGCGGCCTGCCGCTTGCCAAGCGCGCACCGCAGCGGCAGGCCTACCGGCTCGCGGAACTGAAGCGCTGGAGCGAGTTTCTGCAGGTTCCGCTCACGCTCCAGCCGAAATTCTTTCCGGTATCGGGCGATGCCGCCGCGAAGCTGATCATCGCGGCCACGCTGGCGCATGGAACCGATGCCGCGCTCGGCGTGACCGGCCGGGTGATGCGCGCGGTCTGGGCGGAGGAACGAAACATCGCCGACGAGGAAACGCTGGCCGGCATCGCATCCGAAGCCGGCCATGACGGCGCGGCCCTGATGAAATCAAGTCAGACCGCGAGTGTCCAAGCCGAAAACGATCGCTACCCGGAAGTCGCGATCGCGGCAAATGTATTCGGCGCGCCGTGGTTCATCGTCGACGGCGAGGGTTACTGGGGCCAGGACCGCCTCGATTTCGTCGAGCGGGCTCTGGCACGCTGATGTCGTTGCGGTAACGCGGCCCGATCGGGCCGCGAGAAGTTTCATTACGGATAAAGGGTACGCCATGTCACATTCATTTTTCTGTCCCTGCCC
>JAQGLQ010000178.1 GCA_028292785.1 Noviherbaspirillum sp.
AGACAGGACAGCAGCAGGCCCATGAGCGCGATCGCCGCGCCGACGAACTGGACTCCCTTGCAATAGGCGGACGCCGATTTCACTTGCGCCGCAAGCGGCCACAATGATGCCTTGCAAAAAGGACAATCGGTCGACACGGTTGAAATAAGCTTTCTGCATTGGGGACAAGGGATAATGTTCATTGTCGGTCTCGCGGGATGAATACTGGTTTGTTTGTCAAATCTGCCGCCCGTCCGTCCCCGCAAAAGCAAGGGCCGGCGACAGACGATATTATTAATTTCCTGGCGGAAATTAGACACCCGCGTACTGAAATGCGCCATCCCCTTTTTATGGGAGAAACAGCAAAAAAATCTGCGCCAGCGAAAAATGCCGGGCCGGCTCACTTTCGGGTCGACAGACCTCTTGTGGCAAAGGAGCCGATTGATTCATATCCCCTCCGCACCATGCATGCCGGTTCCCGGGAATATGGTGGGCGACGAATCCGGAACGATTTCAGGACCTTGCGGCGGAGAAGGAACGACAGGATCGAGCGGAGGAGAGGTTTCCGGCTCGGGTTGCTGCGACGGCACGATTTCCGGGGCCGGATCCGGTTTGGCAGGAATCTCCGGCGGCGAGTGCGCCGGATTTTGATCGGGTATTTGCTGCATCATTCAATGCGTCCTTTATCGGAAGATGTATTTGAATGAGTTGGCCAAATTGCAAAGGTTCCTCGCTTACCGCGATGCTTTTAAATACAGTTGATCAGATACGGCATCTTGCCAGCCGGCCGGCATGATCTAAGCTGACAAGTATCGATATCACGCCCAGGAGCGATTATGGGACACCGTGACGATGTGCATTATGAAACGCTGGATTATCAGACGTATGATCCGCATCACCTGGTCGACTCAATTCTTGACCATCTGAAACTGGATACGGACGCCGCTTTCGCCCGGGAATTAGACGTGCCGCCGAGTGTAATTGATGAAATCAGATTCATGAAAAGGCCGATCGACGCCGCAATGCTGCTCCGGATGCACGAGCTGAGCGGACTGTCCGTGCCGACGCTGCGCAATATCCTGGGAGACCGGCGCAAGAAAATACGCTTTGACGACACGTAGTTTTAAATCCGGCTTCACCTGAACCGGTTTTGCAGGAACAACCGTATCGGCGTCTCATCGGTTTCGACGGTGCGCGACCTTGTCCGCAGCAAGTCGCGCACCGCATGCACGACTTGCTGCGGCTGTACCTGTTCAAGGCAGGCATGATGCCCCTCCGGGCACGCGCTCTTGTAACAGAAGCGGCAATCGACATCATGGAACAACACCCGGCTCGGTACCTGCCAGGGCGCATGCTGCGGATTGGTCAGCGCATAAAGATCGACCACCGGCGTTCCAACCGCGGCCGCCAGATGCGCCGGACCGGTGTTGTTGGAAACCATCACCGGCGCCAGCGAAATCACCCCGCCCAACTCACCGAGGGTCAACTGTCCTGCCAGCAAAAAGGCGCGCGGATTACCGCCTGCGATTTCCTTCGTCAGCGGCACTTCGTCCGCGGCGCCGGTCATGACGACAGGACAATCGAGCTGATCCGTCAGCTGATTCAGTACCGCTTGCCAGTGCCGCACCGGATAGCGCCGCGATGCGGCGCTGGCACCGGGATGCATCAGCACCCACTCTTGCCCCGCTTCGATGCCGAGCGATGAAAGGCGCCGTCGCGCCCGTGGCATATCGTCCCCGGGAATGCGGAAGGAGAGCCGTACATCGGGCGTCACGCAGCCGACCGCGGCAACCAGGTCGAGCTGCCGCCTGGTTTCATGGCGTATCCGCGCGTCCGGTTCGGGATCGGGTATCCAGTCGCTCAGCAGCTGGTAAGGATTCTCGCGGCAATGCGCCAGTCGCAACGGTATTCCGGCGAGATGACACAGCATCGCTGCCGGCAATGCGCTCTGGCTGTAACTGGTGAAAATGACTGCCGCGTCGAAACGCCGCGCGCGCAGGCTTTCAGCGAAGACCAGATCGGTGTCGGCTCCATCCGCTACGCCGCCTTTCACCCAGGGCGCGGCATATTCAATCGCAGTATTCACTTCGGCAACGAACGGCACCGCCGCCGCGCCGCTTGCCGAAGTGAGCAAGGTAAGAAAGCGATCCGGCACGGAATCCCGCAATGCACGCATGGCCGGCGTGCACATCAGCACATCGCCGAGAGCGTCCAGCCGCACGCAAAGGATGTTCTTCGCCTGGCGCCATTGCTCGCTCATGATGCCGTGCATGGCCGTCATTGCTTCGCGAGATCCGCGCCGGCGGGGATGGCGTTCTTCGACGGGTTCATAGTGCCTGCAAAAACGATTGATGTTCAAGCACCCTTTCATAGCTTGCCGCAATCTCTTGCGCCACGCCGCGCCAGGTATAGCACTGAAATGCGCGACGTATGCCTTCCTCGCCGAGCTTGCGCGCATGCTGCGGCTGATCATGCAGCAGCGCCAGGCGCTCCGCCACGGCGTCGGGATCTTTCGGCGGCACAAGATAGCCGGTCACGCCGTCGAGCACGGTACTCTTGATTCCGCCCACCGCCGCGCCGATCACCGGCGTGCCGCAAGCCATGGCCTCCACGGGCGTGATGCCGAAGGGTTCATACCATGGCGTGGTAACGAAGACGTTCGCGGCGCTGTAGTAATACCGCAGCTCGGCACGCGGCCGCTGCCCGACGAACATGACCTGCCGCTCGACGCCAAGCGCGGCGGCAAGCGCGATCAGGCGTTCGAGCTCCGGCGTATGGGCGGCTTCGATGCTCTCGGCATCACCGCCGGCCACCAGCAGCCGCGCGCGGATGCCGAAGCGCTCGCGCAGCGCGGCGATGCTGCGGATGACATTGTCGACGCCCTTGCGCGGAACAATGCGGCCAAGCTGCAGGACAATGAACTCGTTCGCATCGAGTCCGAGATGCATGCGCGCCGCTTGCACCGGCCATAGCTCCTCGGGATCGAAGCCGCACGGAATGGTATCGATGCGCTCGGCGCACGCACCGTAAAGCTGCTCCATGTCCTGCCGGTCCTGTGGGCACTCGGCAATGATGCGGTCGGCATGCTGCATCAATCCTTCTTCGATCGCAATGCGTTGCGCCGGAAATCCATCGGCCTGTCCCTGGCACAGGCGACGTACCTTTCCCAGCGCATGAAAGGTCATGATGAAAGGCAGGCCGAGCGCGCGCTTTATGCACCAGGCGACCATCCCCGACATGAAAAAGTTGGCATGCACCAGGTCGTAGGGAATCGGCTGTCTGCGCGCGTAGCGCAGCATGAAACGGCCGAACCGTTCCATGCACGGCAACATCGCTTCCTTCGGGACGTAGCGGGCCGGACCCGCGGTCACGTGAATGACGCGCACATTCGTCTGCCAGTCGACCACTGCGGGCTGCGCCGGATCGTCGCGTCGCGTGAAGATGTCGACCAGATAACCCATCCGCGCCAGCTCGCGCGCCACGTGGGCGACATAGACATTCTGTCCGCCATTGTCGATGCTGCCGGGGGGCGCGAGGGGTGAAGCGTGTTCGCTGACGAAGGCAATTTTTCGCATGATCGGTTGGCGCCGGAGGAAAGCCCTTTTTACGATGACGATTCGCTTATGAAGACCATCGGAGGTTTCACCGAGTGACGTCGCGCAGCGTACGGTCCCAGTCGCCGATGAAGCGTTCCATGCCGAAGCGTTCGAGTGCCGTCCGCCGCGCATTTGCGCCAAGCCGTCGTGCTTCGCCCGGATCGCGCATCAGTTCCCGCATGCGACTGATCAGCGTGGTGATATTGGTATCGACATAGCCCGATTCTCCGTTGTCGATGACGGTCGCCATCTCGGTGGTGGCCAGCCCGATCACAGGCATGCCGACCATCATCGCTTCAATCACCGCCAGACCAAGACTGGTATAGCGGATCGGATTGAACAGGAAACGATAGTCCGCGATGAAAGCAGGCAGCCGCGCATGGCGCACTTCGCCCAGGCCGCCCATCTCCTGCGCGCCCATGCCGATCAAGTCGAGCGCAAGCTCGCGCCGCGCCCTCTCGAAGATATCGCCGCCAAGCCGGCGCCCGCGCCGCGCCAGGTGGTTCACCACGACCACGCCGCGTTCCAGGGTTCCCTGATAGAACACGCCGGACGGCACCATGACGCCATGCTCGATCACCCGCGTGGGCGACCTTCCGCTTTGCCACATCAGTTCGTTGAAATGCGTGACATGCACCACCAGCACATCGGGATCATCAACCGGATGCGGCATGTCGGTCGGATGTTCGCGCGGCGTATCGTGCTCGAGATAGATGCGCGGCAAAGCGCGCTGGGCCGGTGTCAGAAATTCATGCTGGTCCTTGAAATATTGCTCGTCGTCCTGAAAGAGAATGCAGTCGAACTCATGCCGTGAGGCTTCCGACACCGGCATGTCG
>JAQGLQ010000194.1 GCA_028292785.1 Noviherbaspirillum sp.
CTGTACCTGCTTGCCGCGATCGCCGCGATCGCCGCCTCGGCGCTGGTGGACGGCGGCGTGTTCTGGAAAGTGATGACCGGCCAGGCCGCCATGGATGCGAAGACGGTCCGCGGCTCCGACATGTCGATGGCGATGGTGTTCGCCGCCGCCGTGTACACGCCCGCCGCGATGGCCTTCTGGTATGCCGCGCCCCTGATCGCGTGGCACGACATGGGCGTCGGCAAGGCGATCTTCTACAGCTTCTTCGCCGTCAAGCGCGCCGGCATGGCGTTTGTCGTCTACGGGCTGGCATGGGTGCTGATCGGCGTGTTCGTCCCGGTGCTCGTCAGCAGCATCGTCGCGCTGCTGTTCGGCAAGGCGGCGATCGTGATGCTGATCCTGCTGCCGCTGTCGATCGTGATGACGGTGGTGATGTACTGCTCGTTCTATCCGACCTACACGCAACTCTTCGGCAAGCCGGGACAGGCCGTCGCCAAGCGGGACTGACGGCCCGCGCGGCTTGTGTCAGGATGCGATTTTTTCCAGCTTGGCGACACTCAGATCGAGCAGCTTCATCCCATGCCGGCCGAAGTTGATGTTGGCGCGCATATTGGCGCCGCCGCCCTCGATGTTGACGATCACGCCCTCGCCGAATTTCGCATGAGACACCGACTCGCCGATACGCCAGCCGATATCCTTCTTGCCGAAACTCTGCGCGATGGTATTGGCGCCTGATTCGGGCGCATCGTCCCACGCCGACTTCCTGTTGCCGAACCAGCTGTGCTGCTGCACCTTGGGCGTCAGCCACTTCAATGCGCCTTCAGGCAATTCATTGAAGAAGCGCGACTTCATGTTGAAACGCGTCTGGCCATGCAGCATGCGGGTCTGCGAAAAACTCATGTAGAGCCGCTTCCTGGCGCGGGTAATGGCTACATACATGAGGCGTCGCTCTTCCTCGACACCACCTTCTTCCTTCGCACTGTTCTCATGCGGGAACAGGCCCTCTTCCAGGCCGGTGATGAACACCGCATCGAATTCCAGCCCCTTGGCGGAGTGCACCGTCATCAGCTGCATCGCATCCTGTCCGGCCTGCGCCTGATTATCGCCGGCTTCCAGCGAGGCGTGCGACAGGAAGGCGGACAGCGGCGACATGACCTCCGGCAGCGGCGCATCGGCGTCGAATATTTCGACGCCGTCTTCGCTGATCAGTGCCGGGCCGGCCGGCGTATCGCTCTTCGGACCGAGGAATGCCGGCGTATCGATGCCGTAGCCTTCTTCCGACACGAACAGCATCGCGGCGCTCACCAGCTGTTCCAGGTTTTCGATGCGGTCCGCGCCTTCTTTTTCGTTCTGGTAATGGGTGATCAGGCCGCTCATGTCGAGCATGACCTGGACCAGTTCCTGCAGCGGCAGGCGCTGGCTTTCGAAGCGCATGCCTTCGATCAGCTTGACGAAGGAGCCGAGCGAACTGCCTGCCTTGCCGGCGATGTACGGCACCGCCGCATAGAGGGAAATCCCATACTGGCGCGCGGCATCCTGCAATTGCTCGAGCGAGCGCGCACCGATGCCGCGCGTCGGGAAATTGACGACGCGCAGGAAGGCCGAGTCGTTATGCGGATTGTCCATCAGCTGCAGATACGCAATCGCATGCTTGATCTCGGCCCGCTCGAAGAAGCGCTGCCCGCCATACACGCGATAGGGAATCCCGGCGGAGAACAGCGCGTGTTCGATCACGCGCGATTGCGCGTTCGAGCGGTACAGCACCGCGATCTCGCTGCGCGACGCGCCTTCGGCGATCAGGCTCTTGGCCTCTTCGATGATCCATTGCGCTTCCTGCAGGTCGCTGGTCGCTTCGAAAATCCGCACCGGTTCGCCATGGCCGGCGTCGGTGCGCAGGTTCTTGCCGAGGCGCTTGCTGTTATTCGAGATCAGCGTGTTCGCCGTGTCGAGAATGTGGCCGTGCGAGCGGTAGTTCTGCTCCAGCTTGATCAGGTTCTCGATCCGGAACTCGTGCTCGAAGGCGCGCATGTTGCCGACGTTGGCGCCGCGGAAGGCATAGATGCTCTGGTCGTCGTCGCCCACCGCGAACACGGCATTGTGGGGACTGGCCATCAGCTTGAGCCAGTTGTATTGCAGGTTGTTGGTGTCCTGGAACTCGTCGACGAGGATATGCCTGAACCGGTTCTGGTAATGCTCGCGCAGGGGCTGGCTGCGGCTCAGCAATTCATAGGTGCGCAGCAGCAGTTCGGCGAAGTCGACCACGCCTTCGCGCTGGCACTGGTCGTCATAGAGCTGGAACAGCTCGACCATCCTGCGGTTGAAGTCGTCGTACGCTTCCACATCCTTGGCGCGCAAGCCCTGGTCCTTCGCGCCGTTGATGAAATACATGAGGTTGCGGGCCGGGTATTTTTCATCGTCGACGTTCATCGATTTCAGCAGGCGCTTGATCATCGACAGCTGATCCTGCGAGTCGAGGATCTGGAAGGTCTGCGGCAGCGCGGCATCGCGATAATGCGCGCGCAGGAGACGGTTGCACAGCCCGTGAAACGTGCCTATCCACATGCCGCGTGTATTGATCGGCAACATCGCCGACAGACGCGCGGTCATTTCCTTCGCCGCCTTGTTGGTAAAGGTGACCGCCAGCACGCCCGCCGGCGATACTTGCCCGGTCTGGATCAGCCAGGCGATGCGGGTGGTCAGTACACGGGTCTTGCCGGAGCCGGCCCCCGCGAGAATCAGCGCCGGCTGAGCGGGCAATGTAACGGCGGCGAGTTGTTCGGGATTGAGATTGAGGAGAAGGTTTTGCATCAAGCGATTATAGCCTTCGGGGACGAGGCCTTCCGGCCAATCTCATGCGGGCGCGGGCCGGAATGCGCGCCTTATTTCCACTCCGGCAATTTCTCTGGTTATTTCGAAAACAATCCCGCCAGCTGGCGCGCGGCCGCCTCGGGCTCCCGTGCCATGTACACGCTGCTGATGACGGCAACCATGTCGGCGCCATGCGCGACGAGCGGCGCCGCGTTGGCATGGGTCATGCCGCCGATGACGACGCTGGGCAAGGGAATTTCCG
>JAQGLQ010000200.1 GCA_028292785.1 Noviherbaspirillum sp.
ACGAGACCGACGAAAAGCTTTCCGAAACCATGATCAAGGCATGGGTTGCGTTCGCCGCCAATGGCGATCCGAACGGCACGGGGCTTCCGCGCTGGCCGGCCTACGACGCGGCTGCCGACGATTACCTGGAGTTCGGCGACACGATACGGAGCGGCGCCCGCTGGCGCGGCCGGCAACTCGATTTCCTCGAGCGCTTTTTCGGCACCGACGATCAGGACTGAAGCGGGCGGCCGCACCGCGCGATTCGGCTTTGCAGCACCTACGTAGAAGAGAGGTAAATGCCCATGTCTTCCATGAAATTGACAGTGAACGGCAGGCAGCGCGCGGTTCCGGATGTCCCGGCGGAGACGCCGCTGCTGTACGTGTTGCGCAACGAGCTGCAACTCAAGGGTCCGAAGTTCGGCTGCGGGCTGTCGCAGTGCGGCGCCTGCACGGTCCAGGTCAACGGCGAGGCGGTGCGCTCCTGCGTCACGCCGGTGTCGGCCGTGGCCGGCAAGAAGGTCGTCACGCTCGAAGGACTGGGCACGCCGGCGAAGCCGGGCCGGCTGCAGCAGGCCTTCATCGACGAGCAGGCGGTGCAGTGCGGCTACTGCATCAACGGCATGATCATGCAGGCCGATGCGCTGCTGCGCAAGAACCCGAATCCGAGCGATGCCCAGATTCGCGAAGCGCTGGCTGGAAACCTCTGCCGCTGCGGCACCCATGTGCGCATACTGCGCGCCGTCAAGCGCGCCGCCGGCCAACAGAAAGGGAGCACCGTATGAAGACCATGCACACCAACGCAACAGGCGGTCAGCTTGGCAGTGCCGGGCGGCGCACCTTCCTGAAAGGCACCGGCGCGCTCGTCGTCGCCTTCCACCTGCCGCTGGCGGCATCGCGCACGGCGCAGGCGGCCGGGCTGTCGCCGTCGGTTCCGCTCAATGCGGTGGACTCGTGGCTGCGGATAGACGGATCCGGGAAGGTGACACTGTTGTCGGGCAAGGTCGAACTCGGGACCGGCATCATGACGGCCTATGCGCAGATCGTCGCCGAGGAACTCGACGTGCCGCTGAAAAGCGTCACGGTAATCCAGGGCGATACCGCGCAGACGCCCGACCAGGGCGTGACCTCGGCGAGCCGGTCAATCTCGGTGGGCGGGCCGCAGGTGCGGCGGGCCGCCGCCGAGGCGCGCCAGGCCCTGCTCGGGATGGCTGCCGAGCGTTTCGGTGTTCCGGCCTCGGAACTGACGGTCAGCCAAGGCATCGTCTCGCATGGCGCGTCGCGGGTAAGCTATGCGAAGCTGATCGGCGACCAGCGCTTCGAACGCACCATCAACGAGAAGGTCGTCCTGAAGAAGCCGGCCGACTACAAGGTGGTCGGCACCTCGGCGCGCCGGGTCGACATTCCGGGCAAGGTCACGGCGGACTTCACCTACATACAGGATGTGCGCGTGCCGGGCATGCTGCACGCGCGAGTGATCCGGCCGGCCGCCATCGGCGCGACGCTGGTCAATGCCGGCACGCTGCCGAACCGGCCCAAGGTCAGCATCGTGTCGAAGAAGAACTTCCTCGCTGTGGTCGCTCCCACCGAATGGGAAGCGGTGCAGGCGGCACGCGAACTCAAGCCCGAATGGTCGGGCGGCGGCGGCCTGCCGCCGGCGGCGAAGCTGCCCGACACCATGCGCGCCATGAAAAGCTTCGACATCGAGACCAAGCGTGTAGGCGATGTCGAGGCGGGACTTCAGCGCGCAACCAAGACGCTGAGCGCCACCTATACCTGGCCGTTCCAGTCGCACGGTTCGATCGGACCTTCGTGCGCGGTGGCCGACGTGCGGCGCGACGGCACCACGACGGTCTGGTCGAACACGCAGGACGTGTACATGCAGCGCGAAGCGGTGGCCCGCCTGCTCGGCTCCGCCAGGGAAAACGTGCGCATCATCTTCGTCGAGGGTTCCGGCTGCTACGGCCACAACGGCTCCGACGATGCAATCGGCGACGCGGCGCTGTTGTCGCAGGAAGTCGGCGCACCGGTGCGGGTGCAATGGATGCGCCATGATGAATTCGGCTGGGCGGCGCGCGGTGCGCCCTATATGGTCGACGTGAAAGGCGGCATCAACGACAGCGGCGAAGTGACCGCATGGGAGCTTCAGCCCTGGGCCATGACGCACAGCGCGCGCTACCGGCACTACGGCAACCGGGTGTCGGGCTATCTGCTGGCAACTCAGCTCAGCGGCGGCAAGGTGGACGTGCCCCTGGTGGCCGAAAAGGGGAAACTCATCAACACCGGCGCCAGCGGGGCGGACCGGCAGATTTACAAGGTGGCCAATGAACGCATTCTCGTGCATGGATTACAGACCGACGAGCCGCATCCGCTGAGGCCGACGGAATTCCGCTCGGTGGCAGGGCTCGGCAGCTTTTTCGCCAGCGAGAGTTTCTTCGACGAGCTTGCCCACGGCGCGGGCAAGGACCCGCTGCAGTTCCGTCTGGCCCACCTGACGGACAAGCGCGGGATAGAGGTGCTCAATGCCGTCGCCAAGCTCTCGAAGTGGGAATCGCGCGCCTCGCCGAATCCCGCCGCCAAGGGTCAGACCATGCGCACCGGCCGCGGCGTGTCCTTCTATGCGGCCAAGGACACCTATGTCGCGCTGGTGGCCGAAGTCGAGGTCGATACCGCCAGTGGCAAGGTACGCGTGACGCGCGTCAACGTCGCCCACGACTGCGGCTTGATCATCAATCCCGACGGCCTGAAGAACCAGATCGAAGGCAACGCGGTGCAGGCGGTCAGCCGCTCGCTGATGGAAGCGGTGAACTGGGACGAATCGCGCGTCACCAGCCTCGACTGGCAGTCCTATCCGATCCTGCGTTTCCCCGACGTGCCGGATGTGCAGGTCACCCTGATCAGCCGGCCCGACAGCCCGGCGGGCGGGGCCGGTGAAGCGACCACCTATCCGATGGCCGGCGCGGTGGGCAACGCGGTGTTCGACGCGATCGGGGTGCGGGTGCGGCAGGGGCCGTTCACGCCGGAGCATGTGAAGGCGGCGCTGTCGGCGAGCGCGTGATAATGCGGGCTGCGATTCACACCCGCACGCTCGACAGCACCTCCGGCGCGAACATCTCCTCCACCTCGACCTTGCGATGGCAGACGCCCTGCTCGAAGGCGTAGCGGGTGAATGCCTCGAGCGTCGCGCGGTTGGCTTCGACGCCGTAGGGCCAGAAGTCGGCGCCAAGCATTTCGCGCGGCACGGCGGTGTGTTCCGCCATCCACGGCAGCGGGTAGTAGGACGCGGTGCCGTCGAGCATGCGCGCAAGGCTGCGGTTCTTGGCTTCTTCGAAGGACTTGAACAGGTTCATCGCCAGCCAGCGATGACGTTCATAGATTTCGCGGCGGATGGTGATCACGTTCATGATCGGGTAGATGCCGGTCTTCTTCCAGTAGGCGAGCTCGACCGCGCGGTAGTTCTCGAACAGGCGGCGCACCCGGCCGTCGCCCGCGAGAAGGGCGGCGGGAGGACGCGCCGAAATCACGGCGTCGAGTTCGCCGGCGAGCAGCATGGCCGACAGCGAGCGGTCGGCGACCACGGTGTAGCGCATGCCGGGCGGCAGATCGAGCCGGACCTTTTCCTCGCGCCCCGGCTGGTTTACTCCGCCCTGATGCCAGTGGATGGATGAGAGGTCGACGCCGTATTCATGCGTCAGCATGCCGCGCGCATAGATGGACGCGGTTTGCGCCCATTCCGGCATGCCGATCCGCTTGCCCGCCAATTGTTCCGGCCGCTCGATGCCGCCATCGGCCAGCACATAGATTGACGAATGGCGGAACATGCGCGACGGGAAAACCGGGATCGCCACCAGGGAGCGGTCGTCCTGCGAAGCGAGCGATATCACGTTGCCGAAAGAGGTCTTGGAGACATCCCATTCGCGGTTGCGCACGAAGCGGTAGGTGATTTCCTCGCTCGGCAGGCGCAGCACTGTCAGGTCGGCGCCCTCGACCCGGACGCTGCCGTCGAGCAGGTCGCGGACGTGGTCGTAATCGCCGACGGCGAGGCTGATCTGAATGTTTCCCATAACGTAATCCGTAAACGCTGACGCGAAAGTTTATACCGTGGCGTGTCCAACACCTTCGCGCGCCTGCAGCGCTTCCCGCGCGCCTTCCTTGAACGATACGTCGGGCGGCAGCACCAGCGAGGCAGAGCGCACGCGATGGGCGGCGGGTTGCGTTCCCGGCGGCGGCACGCCATCGCGCAGGGCTTCGGCCGCCTTGCGCAAGCGCTGGCGCGCCTTGACGATGGCCCGGTCGGTGGCGACCAGGAATTCCTTCGTGCGGTCCTGGATCGGCCCCATGCTTTCCTGCACCGATGCATCCTGCATCGCGATGCCTTCGACGCCGCTGAACAAGTGCCCGGCTTTCTGCGCCGCGCGGTCCATCAGATAGTCGTTGTCCTTGTTGCGCACGGGGATGAAGGTGCCGGGGATCAGCTTGGTATGCACGCTATAGCCATCCCTCATGGCGCTGAACTCTTCTTCGGTCAGCTCGCGCATCGGATGGTAGTCGTAGCTCCACGCCCAACAGTTCTCGTCGTCGAGCGGCACCCAGAAATGGCCGTGGACCGGATGGTCGGCGCGCGGCGGAATGGTGGTGAAGCAGGGCATCACCCATTGCGTAATGCGCCAGTAATAATTGCCATTCTCGGCGTTGCGGCGCACGCCGATCAACAGGCCGCCATCGGATTCCACGACTTCCGATTTGACCTGGAAATCCTGCAGGTTGTACTTCATGCTCTTGGCGGCGTGGACCCGCAGCGGATCTCTCTCGAAAGCGCCGCGATGCAGGAAGGAGGTATGGCTGGAATCGATGCCGCCCTCCATGGCCTGCAGCCAGTTACATTCCTGCAGGCGCTTGGAGACGAAGCGCTGCTTCGGACCGACCATGGCGAACTCGAATTCCGGCAAGGGCGGCTGCAGCTCCGGCGGACCCATGTAGGTCCACAGCACGCCGCCGCGTTCGACCAGCGGATACGCGGTCAGTTTGATCTTTTCGGCATAGCCGCTTTCGACGGGTTCGGACGGCACCTCGACGCACTGGCCGGTGACGTCATATTTCCAGCCATGGTACGGGCAGCGCAGGCCGTCCTGTTCATTGCGGCCGAACCAGAGCGACACGCCGCGGTGCGCGCAGAACTCGTCGATCAGGCCGAGCTTGC
>JAQGLQ010000033.1 GCA_028292785.1 Noviherbaspirillum sp.
GCGCGAGCAACCCTGCGCTCAACTCGGCACGGATGGCTTCGGTGTTCTGCTGATAAAGCTGAATGAATCCGTTTTGCAAGATTTGATATCGCTTATGTTTTAAATGAATCGTGCCGCAATGAATGACGGAGCGGCGACAGGTGCTCCGCAGACGATCGACCGATGATATACGATAATTCTGGCTATCATAGTGGGCCCGATTCGCCGCTTATTGACACGCCACAAGCAAGGACGACCTTATTTCATGCTGCAGCTGCGCGAGCTAACGAAGACTTATCCGAACGGCCGGCGCGTGCTGACCGCATTGTCCTACGCGCTGGGCGATGGAGAATACGTTGCCGTCATGGGCGATTCCGGGGTCGGAAAATCCACCCTGCTCAACCTCATCGCCGGCCTCGATGCGCCGGACGCGGGCGAAATTCTGGTCGATGGCGTGGCGATGTCGGCCCTCGACGATGATGCCGCCACCTGTTTGCGCCGCACAAAATTCGGCTTCATTTTCCAGGCCTTCCATCTGCTTCCTTATCTGACCTTGAAGCAGAACGTCGCCCTCCCCCTCTTGCTGAACGGCGCCGATGACGACAGGGCGCGAGAAATGCTGGCGGCGGTGGGGCTCGCCGATCGGGCCGACGATCTGCCGCGGCAGTTATCCGGCGGCGAAATGCAGCGCGTCGCGATTGCGCGCGCACTGGCGCATCGTCCCAAGCTGGTGCTCGCCGACGAGCCGACCGGCAATCTCGACCCCGATACCGCGCACGACGTGCTCATGCTGCTGCGTTCGGAGATCAAGGCGAACGGCGCGTCCGGCATCATCGTCACGCATTCGCATGCGGCGGCGGCCACCGCGGATCGTGTATTGGTACTGACGAAAAACGGTTTGCAGCCCGCGCCGCAACGACAGCAGGCATGAGACACGATGCGCCGAGCCGCTTGCAGCTGCGCCGCTGGCTGATCGGCGGCGAGTGGCGTGCCCATCCGCTGCGCGTATCGCTCGCGGTCGCCGCCATCGCTCTTGGCGTCGCGCTCGGATTCGCGATCCATCTCATCAATGCAGCCGCCTTCAATGAATTCACCGCCGCCGTCAAAAGCATCTCCGGCCAGGCGGACCTTCAACTGCGCGCGGTCCAGCCGCTGTTCGACGAAGCGCTGTTCGCGCGGCTGGCGCAACGCGAAGAGATCGCGCTGGCCAGCCCTGTTCTCGAAATCGATGCGGCGGTAGCGGGCGAGGAAAAGGCGCTGAAGGTGCTCGGCGTCGATCCCCTGCGCAGCGGCGGCATCGCGCCCGACCTGTTGGGGACGCCGGCGGAAGGCAGGGCGCTGGACATCTTCGGCGACGACACCATCTTTCTGTCGCCCGCCGCCATGGAATGGCTGAAACTGAAGGAAGGCGATGCGCTGCATCTGCGTATCGGCATCGACGCGCTGACCCTGCGCGTGGCCGGCGGTATCGCCGGCGCGCGTCCGGGCCAGCGCATCGCGGTGATGGATATCGGCGCGGCGCAATGGCGCTTTGGCCAGATCGGAAGACTGACGCGCATCGATCTGAAGCTGACGCCGGGAGTGAGCCGCGATACGTTCAAGCGCCGACTGTCCGCCGAATTCGGCGCGCAATTCCGGGTGACGGAGACCGGCGAGCAGGAAGCCCAGGCATCGAACATGTCGCGCGCCTATCGCGTGAACCTGAACATGCTGGCGATGGTCGCCCTGTTCACCGGCGCCTTCCTGGTGTTTTCGACGCAGGCGCTGTCGGTGATACGCCGGCGCGGCCAGCTGGCCCTGCTGCGCGTCATGGGCATGAGGCGCGGTCAGGTGCTTGCGCAGATCCTCACCGAGGGACTGGTCCTGGGCGCGGCCGGCTCGCTGATCGGCCTTGCTGTCGGATATGCGCTGGCGGCCGCGGTGCTGCGCCTGTTCGGCGGCGACCTTGGCGGCGGCTACTTCCCCGGCGTCGCGCCGTCGGTGCAATTCTCCTTCACCGCCGCCGCGACGTTTTTCCTGCTCGGCACCGGCATCTCGCTGATCGGCTGCGCCAGCCCGGCGTGGGAGGCGGCGAATGCGAAACCGGCGCAATCCCTGAAGTCGGGCAGCGAAGACATGGCGCTTTCCAAGCTCGCATCGCCCTGGCCCGCGCTTGCCTGCCTGCTCGCGGCAGCGGCACTGACCCGGATGCCGGCGGCGAACGGCCTGCCGGTTTTCGGGTATCTGGCAATCGCGCTGTTTCTGGTGGGCGGCATCGGACTGATGCCGCGCATCGCCTTGCTGGTATTCGCCGCGCTGTCGCGGCGTATGGCCGGCTCGGCCAGGTCTCCGGTCGCGACGCTCGCACTGGCGCGGCTGGCGAATGCGCCCAACCAGGCGTCAATCGCATTGGGCGGTGTACTGACGAGTTTCAGCCTGATGGTGGCGATGGCGATCATGGTGTCCAGTTTCCGCGTATCGGTCGACGACTGGCTGTTGCGCCTGCTTTCCGCCGACATCTATGTGCGGCCCGCCGCGGGCGGCAACACCGCCGCGCTCAAGGAACCGGAGCAGCAGTCCATCGCCTCGGCGCCGGGCATCGCGCGGGCCGAGTTCTCGCGCTTCGTCCCATTGACGCTGGACCCGGCGCGGCCGCCGGTCACGCTGATCGCGCGCCCGATCGATGCCGCCGATCCCGGCAAGCGGCTTGTGCTCACCGGCGACCCGGTGCCGCCGGCGGAACTGCCCAAGGGCGCGCTGCCGGTCTGGGTATCGGAGGCGATGCTCGATCTGTACGGTTACCGCCCCGGCCGGCGCGTCGCATTGCCGATCGGAGCGGGCATGCATGAATTCGTGGTGGCAGGCGTATGGCGCGACTATGCGCGGCAATCGGGGGCGATCCAGATGCGCCTGTCGGACTACCGGATGCTGACGGCGGACCTGAACGTCAACGACATCGCGCTATGGCTGCGTCCCGGCGTCAGCGCCGAGGAGGCGCTGGCCGGCCTGCGCCGCCTGCCGTTCGCGGATACCCTCGAGTTCGCGCAGCCGGACGAGATCCGCGCGCTCAGCCTGAGGATTTTCGATCGCAGTTTCGCCGTCACGTATCTGCTCGAAATCGTCGCGATCGTGATCGGCCTGTTCGGCGTGGCGGCAACGTTCTCGGCACAGACGCTGGCGCGCGCCAAGGAGTTCGGCATGCTGCGCCATGTCGGCGTCACGCGACGGCAAATTCTCGGCATGCTGGGCGCGGAGGGAAGCCTGCTTACGGCGCTCGGCATCGGAGTCGGCTTCCTGCTCGGCACGGTGATCAGCCTGGTGCTGGTGTTCATCGTGAATCCGCAGTCCTTCCACTGGACCATGCAGCTGCATATCCCGTGGGGAATGCTAGCGACGGTGGCATCGCTCATGCTGGCGTCGGCGGCGGTCACGGCGCTGCTGGCGGGAAGGCACGCGGTGTCGGGCGAGGCAGTGCGCGCGGTGCGGGAGGATTGGTGATGTGGCGTTCGATACGGATTGCATTCTTCGCGCTGGCGCTGGCAATGTTGCTGGCCGCGCCCGCCTCCCCTGCTCCTCCACACTTGTCGCAGGTGATGCCGGACAAGCCGGTCAGCTTTCCGCGCGACTTCGGCGCCCATCCGGATTTTCGCACCGAGTGGTGGTACGCGACCGGCTGGCTCGAAACCGCCGACAAAAAGCCGCTCGGCTTTCAGGTTACTTTTTTCCGCACCGCTACCGATCATGACCCGGCGAACCCAAGCCGTTTCGCGCCGAAGCAGTTGATCATCGCCCATGCCGCGGTGTCCGATCCCGCCGTCGGCAGGCTGCTGCACGATCAGAAGATCGCGCGCGAGGGCTTCGGCCTCGCTCATGCGAAAGAGGGAGATACCGATGTCAGGCTCGAGGACTGGGTGCTGGCACGCGACGCGGACGGGCGCTATCGGGCCACCGTGAAGGCGCGCGATTTCACGCTGAACCTGACGTTGAAACCGACACAGCCGCCGATGCTGCAAGGCGAAGGAGGATTCTCCCGCAAAGGCCCGAAGCCGGAACAGGCCAGCTACTATTACAGCGAACCGCAATTGCAGGTGAGCGGATCGCTCACGCGCGACGGCAAATCCGTGGCCGTGAACGGCAGCGCCTGGCTCGACCATGAATGGTCGACCAGCGTGCTCGATCCGAATGCGGTCGGCTGGGACTGGATCGGCGTCAATCTCGACGACGGCTCGGCGCTGATGGCTTTCCAGATCCGCGGCAAATCCGGCGAGAAGCTGTGGGCCGATGCGCAATTGCGCGACACATCCGGTCGCGTCACCCGTTTCAGGCCGGACGAGGTGCGCTTCAGTCCGCAGCGCAGCTGGCGTTCGCCGCGCACCGGCGCCACCTATCCCGTGGCGACGCGCATCGAAATCGGCACGACAGCCTGGACGCTGACGCCGCTACAGGACGACCAGGAACTCGATTCGCGGCAGTCGGTCGGCGCGGTGTACTGGGAGGGCGCGGTGACGGTCAGCCGCGACGGCAAGCCGGCGGGACGCGGCTATCTGGAAATGACAGGCTATCTGAAGGCAATGAAACTATGAACACGGGTACCTCCCGCCAGCCGCAAAAGGGCAATCTGGCGATGCTGAAAAAGCTCCTGCCGTTTCTTGCCCCGTACAAGCGGCAGTTCGCACTGGCCGGCATCGCCCTGCTGTTCGCCGCCGGCGCGACGCTGGCCATCCCTTACGGTTTCAAGCAGCTGATCGATATCGGATTCGGCCATGCCGGCATGCGCGACCCGGCGCATATCGACCGATACTTCATTGCCTTGTTCGGCATCGCCTGCGTGCTGGCGCTGGCGACGGCAGCGCGCTTCTACATGGTGTCGTGGCTGGGAGAGCGCGTGACGGCCGATCTGCGCAGCGCTGTATACCGGCATGTGGTCGGCCAGAGTCCGCAATTCTTTGAGACCACCCAGACCGGCGAGGTGCTGTCGCGCCTCACCACGGACACCACGCTGATACAGGCGCTGGTGGGTACCAGCATCTCCATGGCAATGCGCAACGCGCTGCTGTTCACCGGCGGGCTCGTGATGCTGTTCGTGACCAGCACGCGGCTGTCCGCGATCATCATCGTGATGCTGGCGGCGGTGGTGCTGCCCATCGTGTTTTTCGGGCGCCGGGTGCGCAGGCTCTCGCGCGATTCGCAGGATCGCATCGCCGATGCTTCGGCGCTGGCGGGAGAAATCCTCAACGCCGTGCCGACGGTGCAGGCGTTCACCCATGAAGGCGATGAAGCGAGGCGTTTTTCCGGCGCGGTCGAGCGCGCGTTCATGACGGCGATGCAAAGGATACGGGCACGCTCGCTGTTGACCGTGGTCGCGATCCTGCTGATCTTCGGCGCGATCGTGTTCGTGCTCTGGCTCGGTGCGCACGCCGTCATGGAGGGCAGAATGACCGAAGGCGAGCTGGCGCAGTTCATCCTGTATGCCACCATCGTGGCCGGCGCGATCGGCGCCTTGTCCGAGGTGCTCGGCGATGCGCAGCGCGCCGCCGGCGCCGCCGAGCGACTGCTGGAACTGCTGGCCGAGCGCTCGCCGATTCGATCGCCGGCGCAACCGCTGCGCTTGCCATTGCGCGCCATCAGTGCCGGGGCGGCGCTGGCGCTGCAAGGCGTGACGTTCCACTATCCTTCGCGTCCGCAAACGCCTGCATTGTTCAGGCTGTCGCTGGCGGTGCGCCCCGGCGAAACCGTGGCGATCGTCGGTCCTTCGGGCGCCGGCAAGACCACCTTGTTCCAGCTGCTGCTGCGCTTCTACGATCCGCGGGAAGGCTCGGTCCTGCTGGACGGCGTCGACATCAGGCAGCTCGATCTGCATGCGCTGCGGGGCGCCATCGGCGTCGTGCCGCAGGACACGGTGATCTTTTCCGCCGATGCGATGGAGAATATCCGTTATGGCCGTTCCGACGCCACCGACGCCGAGGTGATCGCGGCAGCCAGGCTGGCGGCCGCGCATGAATTCATCGAACGGCTGCCGCAAGGCTATCGATCCTTCCTCGGCGAGCGCGGCGTGCGCCTGTCCGGCGGCCAGCGGCAACGCATCGCTATCGCCCGCGCCCTGCTGAAAAACCCTCCGCTGCTACTGCTCGACGAAGCCACCAGCGCGCTCGATGCCGAGTCCGAACGCCTGGTGCAAAGCGCGCTCGAAGCCGCGATGGTCGGCCGCACCACCCTGGTGATCGCGCATCGTCTGGCCACCGTGCAGCGGGCGGACCGCATCATCGTGATGGACCAGGGCAGGATCGTAGAAACCGGCACACATGCCGCACTGGTCGCGCAAGGCGGGCTGTATGCAAGCCTGGCCGAGTTGCAGTTTTCGCAACCCGTCGCGGAAAAGTGAATGTGCCCGCATCCACGCACTTTATTAAATTAAAATACCGGCCCCAACCGATACTCCGCTTCATGCGCCAATATAATGGCGTGTCGATGGGATGAATGGGCCGAACACGGCGCTCACTCGCTCCCATGACGACGATTGCTGTACGATTCCCGAACTCGTCGATGTAAGGGCTCTCAACGGCTGAACCCATCGTTCACATAATCCGATTCCGAAAATTAGCACCCATGAAACAGTACCTCGACCTCATAAGAACGATTCTTGAAACAGGCAGCTGGCAGCAAAATCGTACAGGAATCAGAACACTCAGCATTCCCGGCGCCATGATGCGTTTCGACCTGCAGAATGATGGATTTCCCGCAGTCACCACCAAGAAGCTTGCCTTCAAGTCGGTAATCGGAGAGCTGATCGGATTTCTAAGGGCCAGCCGAAGCGCAGCGGATTTTCGTGCCCTTGGCTGCAAGGTTTGGGACCAGAACGCAAACGAGAACCAGGAATGGCTCGCGAATCCTTACCGCCTCGGCACTGACGACCTGGGTCCAGTGTACGGGGTGCAATGGCGTCAATGGCCCGCGTACAAACTTCTCGACGCGCGGAATGTATCTCAAATAGAGGACGCCCAGCGAAGAGGTTTTCGTGTCGTCTCCCGACTCAGCGATGAAGGCATCGATAAAGTGCTGCTGTATAAGGCGATTGACCAGCTTCGTGAATGCCTGGACACGATTGTTAAGAACCCAGGCAGCCGACGTATCCTGTTTCATGGCTGGAATTGCGCCGAATTGGATGCGATTGCCCTTCCAGCTTGCCATCTCCTGTACCAGCTGATGCCAAACGCCACTACCAAAGAAATTTCTCTTTGCTTATACATTCGAAGCAATGATGTGGGACTTGGAACTCCATTCAACATTGCGGAAGGTGCCGCATTACTTCATTTGGTGGGGCGCTTGACAGGTTACACGCCTCGTTGGTTCACATATTTTATCGGCGACGCTCACATCTATGAAAACCATCTGGAAATGGTTAAGGAGCAGCTGACTCGGGAACCCTATCCGGCTCCAAAATTTGTAATATCAGACCGAATCCCCGACTACGCGATAACTGGAAAATACGAACCCGAGTGGCTTGAGAAACTCGAGCCCGATGACTTCTCTCTTGTTGATTACCAGCACCACGCTCCGCTAACCGCTCCAATGGCGGTGTAAATGAAGGGTGGCAGGGTTGTGCCTGTCGCCCTTTGCACTTCTGCGGGTCAATACTCATTTGAATTTACTCTGGTTTAGCAACGTGCTGCATAGGCAATCCGCTTTCATCAATTCCCTCCGGCGTTGAATTCAGTACGCCCATTCATTCCGCTATCCACATCCAGAACAGCGCGATACGATGAGGAGATCAGAACTGGATAAAAGGCCAAAGTCCGCTCAAGCATTTCATGGCCACTCGTCCTGGTTTCGGATCTGCACATTAGCCTTGCTCGCGCATGATGCGCATCTTCATCAGGATATGGTGGACCCGCCGCATCGGAAAATCCGTGCACTGCTATTTACCTGGCGTTTTTGCGAAGATGCCGCCGATCCTTCCCTCTTCGCATTTCGGCGGTAGCCGGGCTGAACTCTCTCGCGCGAGCGGAACAGGCCGCCGATACCCATGAGCATTCGGGAAAAAGGAGAAACGAAATGGCAACGGACCGCGGTCAGCAACACAGCCTGCAAACAGAGACCCGCCAGCGCTGGCCATTCATGACGGTGTACCAGCGTTTCGAAGAGATTGTGGTGCTCATATTAAGTCTGATCATTGCCCTGGTCATTGCAATTGCGCTGCTGCAGTTGATAACCCGGCTCATGCCGCTGGTGCTTGGTGGAGTACTTGATCCGCTGGATCACGAAGTATTCCAGGCGGTGTTCGGCATGATCATGACGCTGCTGATCGCATTGGAGTTCAAGCACTCGATCATTCGCGTCGTTTTGCGGGCCGAAGGCATTGTTCAGGTCAAGACCGTCATTTTGATTGCGCTGCTCGCCTTGAGCCGCAAGTTCATCATTCTGGACATTCATACGACCAGCGCGGCGACCATCGCGGCGCTGGCGAGCGCGACCCTGGCGCTTGGGATCGTCTACTGGTTGTTCAGGGAAAGGGACGACAGGCGGCTGAAGCAGATGGAGTCAACGGAAGGAGCGGTCGATTAATGACGTTCCGGAGCGGGAATGATGCCTCGCGGCGGCCGTTCAGCAATTCGACAGATATTGATGCACCAGCGCCACCGCCATGGCGCCTTCCCCCACGGCGGACGCGCACCGTTTTACCGACCCGTGGCGCACATCGCCGGCGGCGAATACCCCCGGGACATTGGTTTCCAGGTGATACGGATCGCGTTCCAGCGGCCAGTTGGCCGGACGCTCGCGGCCGTGCACCAGATCCGGCCCGGTGAGAAGGTAGCCTGAGCTGTCGCGCGCGACCCCCACTTCCCTGGCCCATTCGGTCTGCGGCACGCCCCCGATGCAAACGAACAGCCAATGGGTCTTGACCTTGTACTCGCGGTTGTCCTTGCGGTCGGCCAGCGTGATTTCCTCCAGCACATCGCTGCCATGCAAGGCGACAACCTCGGTGCGCGGCAAAACGAATATATTCTTCGTCGAACAGATGCGGTCGACCAGGTATTGCGAGAGCGTGCTCTTGAGCGAATCGTCTCGAATCAGGATGCAGATGCGCCTGGCGAATTGCGCGAAGTGCATTGCGGCCTGGCCCGCCGAATTGCCGCCGCCAACGATATAGATGTCCTCGTCCCTGGTCAGTGTCGCTTCGCTGGCGCCGGCGCCGTAATACACGCCGGCCCCGAGATATCTGTCTTCACCGGGTACGCCGAGCCGGCGGTATTCGACTCCGGTCGCGCAGATCGAGGCATGGGCCGCGATCCGGGTGCCGTCCTCCAGATAGCCGATTCCTTTCCCCGGCTGGAATTCGGCGCGCACGCCTTTGCGCGCCAGAAGGATTTCAACTCCGAACTTGATCGCCTGTTCGCGCGCCCGTTCCGCCAGTTCGGCGCCGCTGATCCCCTCGGGAAAACCCAGATAATTCTCTATTCTGGAGCTGCTGGCCGCCTGGCCGCCAAGCGCCCAATGTTCCACCAGCACAGTCTTGAGGCCATCGGCAGCGCCGTAGACCGCCGCGCTAAGCCCGGCCGGTCCGGCGCCGTAGATGGCCAAATCGTATTCGGAGCGCGACGGCGTCGCGAACCATCCGAGTTTCTCGATGATCTGCCGCACGGTCGGGCATTCCAGGCGGCTGCCGTCCGGGAAGATGCAAACCGGCA
>JAQGLQ010000035.1 GCA_028292785.1 Noviherbaspirillum sp.
CTGGTGATGCTGGCGCAGGCGCTGATCGGTTTTCCGCGCCACCTGTCGCAGCACAGCGGCGGCTTCGTCATCGCGCGCGACAGCCTGGCGCGGCTGGTGCCGATCGAAAACGCGGCGATGGAGGGGCGCAATGTGATCCAGTGGGACAAGGATGACCTCGATGCCATGGGCCTGCTGAAGATCGATGTGCTGGCGCTCGGCATCCTGTCGGCGATCCGGCGCGCGCTGGATTTCATCGGCGAGCGGCACGGCGAAGCGTTCGGCATGCAGGATGTGCCCCCCGAAGACCCGGCCACCTACAGGATGATTTCGAAAGCCGATACGGTCGGCGTATTCCAGATCGAATCACGGGCGCAGATGTCGATGCTGCCGCGCCTGAGGCCGGAAAAATTCTACGACCTGGTGATCGAAGTCGCGATCGTGCGCCCGGGCCCGATACAAGGCGGCATGGTGCATCCCTATCTGCAACGGCGGCAGGGACTGGAACCCGTCACATATCCGAGCGATGCCATCAGGCAGGCACTGGAGCGCACGCTCGGGGTACCCATCTTTCAGGAACAGGTCATGCAGATCGCCATCCTGGCCGCCGGGTTTTCGCCCGGGGAAGCGGACAGCCTGCGGCGCGCGATGGCGGCATGGAAGAAAAAAGGGGAACTGGAGAAGTTTCATCAGCGCCTGGTCGGTGGCATGCGCAAGAACGGCTATGACGAAGCATTCGCCCAACGAATTTTCAGGCAGATCGAAGGCTTCGGCGAATACGGATTTCCGGAGTCGCATGCGGCCAGTTTCGCGCTGCTCGTTTATGTGTCGGCCTGGATCAAATGCCATGAGCCGGCGGCGTTTCTGGCCGCGCTGCTTAATGCCCAACCCATGGGATTTTATTCGCCGTCGCAACTGGTCCAGGATGCGCGACGTCACCGGATCGAAGTGCGGCCGCCCGACATCACGATCAGCGACTGGGACTGCACGCTGGAGGAATTCGCCACGGGGAAAAGCCAGCCTGCCGTGCGTCTCGGACTGCGCATGGTCAAAGGCCTCTCGGCCGAAGCGGCGGAGCGCATCGCGGAAGTGCGTGCGATCAAGCCGTTCGAGAGCGTCGATGACTTGTCCCGCCGTGCCCGCCTGGCGGTGCGGGATCTGCAGGCCTTGGCGCGGGCCAATGCGCTGCTGTCGCTGAGCGGGCACCGGCGCCAGGCGGCATGGCAGGTTGCCGGCATGGTGCCCGCGCCGGCATTGCTGAAGGATGCGCCGGTGGCTGAAGATCCGGTCGCATTGCCTTCCGCCTCGGAAGGCCAGGAAATCGTCGCGGACTATGCCAGCTTCGGATTGACCCTGAACCGCCACCCGCTTGCGCTGCTGCGCGCCAGATTCAAGGCCATGAATCTGTCGACGGCGCGCGACATGCGCTCGTTCCCGAACGGCAAGCTGGCACGCACGACAGGACTGGTCACCATGCGCCAGCGGCCGGAGACGGCGCGAGGAACGCTGTTCGTGACGCTGGAGGATGAAACCGGCGTGACCAATGTGATCGTCTGGCCGGGCCTGATGGAAAAGCAGCGCAAGGAACTTCTGAACGCCAGGCTATTGACGGTGTATGGCGTATGGCAGCGCGAAGGAGAAGTCATGCACCTGATCGCGAAGAGGGTGGTGGATCATTCGGTCATGCTGGGGAGCCTGTCGATTGGGAGCAGGAATTTTCATTAGAACAGATCCTGTTTGTCCACAAAAAAACCATCCATATCGTTCAATTCCGCTTCAACCCGCTCCAGCAACCGATCGGGATCGATTGGTTTCGCGATGTAGTCGTCCATTCCGGCGGCAATGCATTTCTCCCGGTCTTCCTTCATGGCGTGGGCCGTCAGCGCGATGATGCGGATATGCCGGCCGGTCGATGCTTCGCGCCGCCTGATTTCCCTGGCGGTCTGGTAGCCATCCATCTGCGGCATCTGGCCATCCATCAAGATCACATCGAACGATTGATGATCGAGCATCTGCAGTACTTCGACGCCGTTGTTGGCGATCGTGAAGCGGTGTCCCCTGTCACTCAGTATTTCCGCAACCAGCCTCTGGTTGACGGGATGGTCTTCGGCGACCAGCACATCCAGCGGGCGCGCGGGCTTATCGGCCAGCGCCGGCATGTTTTTGTTTTCAACCGGTATCGCATCGTGCTGCATGCCGATCTCGGCAATGATGGCATCGAACAATTCCGACTGCGTAATCGGCTTCCTGAGGAAGCGTGCAATGCCCAATGTCTGACATTGTTCGATCTCCCCGGCGACATCGATCGAGGAAAGCATCATGACGATGGCGCCATGCGGCTCCGGAGTCGAACGGATTGCCCGCGCCAGCTGAAAGCCGCCGAGTTGCGGCATGCGCGAATCAAGCAGCACCACCTGGAAAGGCGTACCGTGCACCGCCGCCCGTCCCAGTTCGGTCAAGGCCTGCGCACCGGTTTCAGCGAGGACCGCATGCATGCCCCAGCTCTCGAACATCTCTCCCAGTATCAGCCGGTTGGTGCGGTTGTCATCGATGATCAGCACGCGCATATCCCTCAGCGCTTCCGCTTTCCGGTAGGCGGCGCGCGTCTCCGGCTTGTCGGGTATGTCGAACGGAATGGTGAAGTGAAACGTCGTGCCTTTGCCGGGTTTGCTCTCCACATGAATCGTTCCCTGCATCAGTCCGATGAGCTGGGACACGATCGCCAGTCCGAGACCGGTGCCGCCATACTCGCGCGTGGTGGAGCTGTCGGCTTGCGCAAAGGCGTTGAAAATGTAGGCCTGCTTATCCTCGCGAATACCGATTCCGGTATCGCTGATCGTGAAGCGCAGCACCGCGCGCTTGTCGCATTGCGATTCGAGCTCCACCCTTACCACCACCTCTCCATTTTGGGTGAACTTGAGCGAATTCCCGGCGAGGTTCATGATGATCTGCCCAATGCGGACGGGATCGCCGATCAGGAAATGCGGCACTGTCTGCGCGACATGATGGGTCAGTTCCACCGCTTTTTCGTTCGCGGTCGAGCCAAGCGCTTTCAAGGTGGCGCCGATCGAATGGCGTAGATCGAACTCAATGGCCTCGATTTCCAGCTTGCCCGCCTCCATCTTGGAAAAATCCAGAATGTCGTTGATCAGCCTGAGCAATGAATGCGCGGACGAATCGATGAGCGTCACATATTCCCGCTGTTCCTCCGGCAGCGGCATCTTCAGCAAGAGTTTCGACAGGCCGATCACCCCGTTCATCGGCGTGCGGATCTCGTGGCTCATGTTGGCCAGAAATTCGCTCTTCGCGCGCGTGGCCGACTCCGCGACTTCCTTGGCATGTTGCAGTTCCTGCTCCGCCTGCCGGCGCGCGGTGATGTCGCGCATGAAAGCATAGAAATTACAGCTGTCGCCGACCCGGACCGATGAAATGCTGAACTCGAGCAGAAGTTCATGCCCGTCGCGATGAAGGCCCGGCAGCTCGATCTGCTTGGTCGAAGCCTGCCTGTCCTTGCCATTCGGGAATCGCCTGAGCGCGGACGTATGCTGCTCGCGGAATCGTGCCGGGATGATCAGATCCGCCACGCGTTTTCCGAGCGCTTCTTCGGCAGACCATCCAAACATCGTGGCGGCCTGGGGATTCCAGTCGATGATGCATCCGTTCGCATCCATGCCGACAAAGGCGTCGTGCGCGGTATCGATGATCAGCCGGGTACGTTCCTCGCCAGCGCGCAACGATTCCTTGGCAAGGGTACTTTCAGTGATGTCATGCGCCACGCAGAACATCTGTTGCTGCTCATCCGACCAACGCGCCGACCACATGAGATTCGCCACGGAGCCATCCTTGCGAATGAAGCGATTCGTGTAGTCGCTGACATGGTGGCCCGCCCTGATTTTCTCCGCGGTGCGTCTGGATTCCTCCCTGTCGTCCGGATGCACCAATTCACGGTAGTGGCGGCCCTGGAGTTCTTCCGGCGCATAGCCGAGGATGCGCATGCAGGCGCCGTTGACCAGGGTGAAACGTCCCTCCTTGTCGGTCGAACAGATGATGTCCAGGGAATGGGCCATCAGGTCGGCGTTTTTCTGCGCCGAATCCGAGGCACGGCTCACCAGCCTCTTGACCGCCCGCCCGAGCAGGACCGCGGCGAAAAGACCGCTGGCGCAAAGCAGCAGTACGGCGGCGATGGAAAGACGCTTGATCACGGTTTCATGCCGGTTCGCCTTGCTGTCCAGCGTACGGGCATCGATCGCCGCCACGCGCAATGCCTGGTCCAGCAATGCCAGGCTTTGATCGAGGGAGGGCCGATATTCGCGATGATAATAGGTGCGCGCCTTGTCGAGGTCGGTGAGCGCCAGTTCATACAGCTCGTTTTCCAGCCGGTTGGTGCTCATCAGATCGTGCGACTGCAGTCTTTCGATGATGTTTCTTAATTCGGCGTTTCTCGTGGCGGAGGCTGCCCGCGCCAGCGCCTTGGTCGCATCGTCATCGAACTGCTTTTTCCGCTGCCGGCTTTGCATCACTTCGTCAGGCGGCATGCGCCCGGTCAGCACTCCCGCAACTTCGTGGCTCATGCTCATGAAACTGAATCTTGCTTCCTGCAGGGGAGCGCGTGTCTGCGTCAGCAGCCGGTACACTTCCTTCGAGTCATCGATTCGCTGCCCGAGGCCGTAGCCGATGAATACGCTGGTCACGACGCCGAGTATCAGCAAGGTGCCGAAGCCGAGGATGACCACCGTTGAAATGCTTCTATCGAAGCCGATACGCGCAAGGCGCGAGTCCAATATCGGGATCAGCAGGGCCGCCGCGAACATGACGATGGAAAAGCCGACGATCGCGCTGCCGAGCCACTGATAATCGATGGCGTGCGAACCGGTCGCCGCAACGCGGCCGACATCATAAATGTCGGTAGCCATACCGCTGCAATGCATTCCGGCGAGGGCAATCCCGATCAGCAGCGCGCTACCGGATTTGCGCCAGAGGACCAGGGAGCCTGAATGCGCGTGCAGCATGGAACACATGCGCCTGAAAGCGGGGACGAGCCACGTGCCGTAATGAGGGAACATAATTGATTGTTATGCAAGCTGAAGATGGAACAGCGCACAGAGCAAGCCGGCATGACAAGCAACCAGCACGGGCCACTCTTTGCGACGGTTCATACTAGAGCAAATGTGAGGTCAGCAAAACAAAAAGGCGAAGAGCCGCCGTCGCCGGCGGCAACTTCGGGTTGTCGCCGCAACATTCCGATATCAGAAGGCTAATAAAAGGCTGGCAGCGCCTGCATGCCCGGTGAACGAAGATAAGTCCTCACACGCCCAGGAAGCCGGCCAGCGTATCCTGCGCGTCGAGCAGCGCGCGCGACTCCCCGGCCTGCACGATCTTTCCTTTTTCGAGCACCACGGCGGAATCGGTATGCGCCAGCACCGCGCGATAATTGCGGTCGACGATCAAGGTGCTGATTCCGGTTTCGCGGATCCCGCCGATCACCCGCCATATCTCCTGCACGATGAGCGGGGCCAGGCCCTCGGTGGCCTCGTCCAGGATCAGCAGTTCCGGATTGGTCATCAGCGCGCGGCCAATGGACAGCATCTGCTGCTCGCCGCCGGACAATTGCTGGCCGCCGTGGGCCAGCCTTTCCTTCAGCCGCGGAAAGGTATCCAGCACGCGTTCATAGGTCCAGTCCTTGCGGCCGCCGGGACCGCTGCGCGCGCTCATCAGCAGATTCTCGCTCACCGAAAGATTTGGAAAGATGCCGCGCCCTTCGGGCACGTAGCCTATTCCGAGGCGTGCCATGCGCTCCGGCGGCTGGCCGGTGACATCGCCGCCTTTCCAGTAAATGGAACCCGACGCGGCCGGCACATAGCCCATGATGGTGCGGATCAGCGTGGTCTTGCCCATGCCGTTGCGG
>JAQGLQ010000307.1 GCA_028292785.1 Noviherbaspirillum sp.
AGGCCGAGGCGCTGCTCGATCACGTTCTTCGAGAAAAATTCCCAGTCAAAGTCCGGATAGGCGGACAGGTGCGCATTGTAATTGCCGACCGCGCCGTTCATCTTGCCGAGGATCTCGACTTCCGCGATGCGCTTCCGCGCCCCTCTGAGCCGCGCGACCACATTGGCGATTTCCTTGCCAAGCGTCGTCGGGCTGGCCGGCTGGCCGTGCGTGCGGGACAGCATCGGCAGGTCGGCGTTCGCATGCGCCAGCTCAGTCAGTTTCGCGATGACTGCGTCCAGCGACGGCAAAACCACATTGTCGCGGGCCGCCTTCAGCATCATGCCATGCGATGTGTTGTTGATGTCTTCCGAGGTGCATGCGAAATGAATGAACTCGGATGCGGCGACGAGTTCGGGCACATCCTTGACCTTCTCCTTCAACCAGTATTCGACGGCTTTCACATCATGGTTGGTGACGGCTTCGATTTCCTTGATGCGCGCGGCATCCGTTTCGCTGAATTCGGCGGCCAGTTTGTCGAGCGTGGCGTTCGCGCCCGCCGAAAACGGTTTGATTTCAGCGAATCCCGCGCCGGCCAGTGCCTGCAGCCAAGCGATTTCGACCTTCACGCGATGATGCATGAAGCCTGATTCGGAAAGAATAGGCCGCAGCTTGTCGATCTTGGCGGCGTAGCGTCCATCCAACGGAGAGAGGGCGGAAAGGGCGGAAAGCGACATGGCAGTAGAGGGAAGTGAGAAGGAGAGCGATGAAGAAATGCGCGATGAACAGCGCAGAAAATGGTCCAATCCGCAATTTTACCATCCGTCGCAGCCGCGATATTCCGCGATTTCGGGGCCGGCCGCAGGGTTTCCATGTGTCTGGCGCGCGCCGCCTCGATGCTATAATCGTCGCGGATTGTTACTCATTCTATTTATGAAACTCATCGGTTCTCCCGCCAGCCCTTTTGTCCGCAAAGTCCGTGTCGTCATGGCGGAAAAACGGCTCGATTATGAGTTTATCGTCGAAGACGTATGGACTCCCGGCTCCACGATTCAACAATTCAATCCCCTCGGCAAAGTCCCTTGCCTGATCATGGAAGACGGCGGAGCGATGTTCGATTCGCGCGTGATCGTCGAATATCTCGATACCTTGAGCCCGGTCGGCAAGCTTGTTCCTCCGAACGGCCGCGAACGCGCCGAAGTGAAATGCTGGGAAGCGCTGGCCGATGGCGTGCTCGATGCCGCCGTTCTCATGCGGCTGGAAAAAACCCGGCGTGCGGAAGAGCATCAAAGCAGCGAATGGATCGAGCGCCAGATGGGCAAGGTTCAGGCGGGTCTGAAATCGATGTCATCCGGATTGAAGGATACGGCTTTTTGCACGGGCAACCATTACACGCTGGCCGATGTCGCGGTCGGATGCGCGCTTGGCTGGCTGACGTTCCGCGTCCCCGAGATAACATGGCGGCAGGACCAGCCCAATCTCGCCAAGCTGTTCGACAAGCTCGCCGAGCGGCCTTCGTTCAGGGACACGGTACCGAAATAAGTATTTCTGCGTTCGCGAAGGGCGGCCGGGACATGCAAGCCGACCGCCCTTTGTCTTTATGAATTGCCGGCTACATCTGGGACTGCTGGTAATTCGGTAATCCGATCTTGTTGATCAGATCGAGCTGGGTTTCGATCCACTCGATATGTTCTTCGGTATCCTCGAGAATATCCTTCAGCAGATCGCGCGACACATAATCACCCGCCGTCTCGCAAGCCGCGATGCCTTCCTTGACCGTCTGCTGCGACATCGTTTCGAGCTTCAGATCGGCCTGCAGCATTTCCATTGTCGACTCGCCGATCATCAGCTTGTGCAGCGCCTGCAGGTTTGGCAGTCCGTCGAGCATGAGGATGCGGTTGATCAGTTTGTCCGCATGCTTCATCTCGCCGATCGACTCGTCGTATTCCTTCTTGCCGATTTTTTCCAGTCCCCAGTGGCTGTACATGCGCGCGTGAAGAAAATACTGGTTGATTGCGCTCAGTTCATTGGTGAGCTGTGCGTTGAGAAATTTGATGACAGACGGATCACCCTTCATGTAAGCCTCGATGGTAAGTGAGTGAAAGGGCAGGTTGCGGAATGGCACATGGTTCAAAACTTCGATGCATTGCGCCGCCAGCCACACATCCTGAAGATAATAGCAGGATAGTGAAAGGCATGTTTTTTTACTATCTCCAATGGAATGGCTCGGCGCAGAGTGGGGATGCGTGCGCGTGAAGCGCCCGAGGATGGGCGCCTCGGAAGGCCGATGAAAGATGTGCTGCCCGCTATGGTTGCTTGCTCTGCGGGTCCGTGATGAAGCCGATCTTGCCAAGGCCGCCGGATTGGGCCGCGGCCATCACCTGCGCCACTTTTTCATACTGCGTCGTACGCTCGGCGCGCAAATGCAGTTCGGGTTGCGGCTGTTTTGTTGCCGCCTCGGCTATGCGTACTTTCAACTGGTCCGCGTCGATGATGTCGGCGTTCCAGTAGAGCTTGCCCTCCGCATCGATCGATAGATTGATGTTGTCAGGTTTGGTTTCGTCAGGCTGGCTTGCCGCTTTCGGCAAATCGATCTTCACGTTGTGGCTCATCACCGGAACCGTAATCATGAAGATGATCAGCAGCACCAGCATCACGTCGACCAACGGAGTCGTGTTGATTTCCGGATTGAAGTCGTCGTCCGAATCGGACAGGGAACCCATCGCCATCATGCACCCCTGATCGAAACGAGCTTCGCGCTGCTCGCGCCTTCGGCGGCAGGCTCGGCACGGGCACCGGTGACAAACAGAGCGTGCAGGTCGAAGCCGAATTTATTCAGCTTCGCGATGATCGACTTGTTGCCGCGCACCAGTGCATTGAATCCGAAGGTCGCTGGAATCGCCACCGCCAGTCCGAGCGCCGTCATGATCAGCGCTTCGCCGACGGGGCCGGCAACCTTGTCGATGCTGGCTTGTCCCGCGCTGCTGATCGAGACGAGCGCATGATAAATGCCCCATACCGTGCCGAACAGCCCGACGAAGGGCGCGCTTGAACCGACTGAAGCCAGTACCGCCATGCCTACCTGCAGCTTGCCCGATGCCTCGTCGATTGCCTGGCGCAGCGAGAGCGTTACCCAGTCGCTGACAGAAAGCTGGTCATGCAGATGGCCCTTGTGCGCATTGTGATGGCGCATCGCCGATATGCCGGCCTGCGCGATATGGGCGAAAGGATTGTCTTTGCCGAGGAGCTCGAGCCCTTCCTGGACGCTGGTGGTATCCCAGAAGCGATGGCCGGCCGCCTGTCCGGCGCGGCTGTAACGCCATAGCTGCAGCGTCTTGGTGACGATCACGTACCACGACGCGATCGACATCGCGATCAGCAGGATGGCGACGCCTTTGGTGATCAGATCGCCCTGTGCCCACAGGGTTTCCAATCCATAGGAATTTGCTTGCATGGTAGTCCTTGGTTAATCCAGTTGAAAGTTGACGGGAACGATGGCATAGGCGGCTACTGCCTTGCCGTCTTCCATGAATGGCTTGAATACCGCACGCGAGGCTGCCTGTCGGGCCGCCTCATCGAGACGTTCGTAGCCCGAGGATTTCTGCACTTCGATACGCTGCGGGCGGCCGTGTTCATTCACCAGAACGCGTAACACAGCTCTTCCTTCTTCGCCGCTGCGCCTGGACGCCGGCGGATAGTCGGGCCGCGGCGGCTGGATGTATTCGATGCCCGATGTTACGGTTTTCGGCTGCGGCGGTGCAGCGGGCGCAGGCACCACTGGGGCCGCAGGCGCCACCGGCGCGGCGGCGGCCGGGGCCGGTGGCTCGACTGCGGCGGGCGCGGGTTGAGGAGCGAAGATGGCCGTCGGCGAGGGTGCGGTCTCTTCGGCTCTTTGTACGGGTCTTT
>JAQGLQ010000315.1 GCA_028292785.1 Noviherbaspirillum sp.
TGCCCTGGAACACGCCGGTGATCGCGCTCGGCATGCCCAGCCGCGATTGCGCCAGTTCGCCGCCGATATAGAACAGCGCCATGATGAAACTCGCGAACACCACGCCGACCGGATGCAGCCGGCCGACAAAGGCGACGATGATGGCGGCGAATCCGTAGCCGGGAGAGACCGATGGCGTCAGCTGTCCGATCGGTCCGAGCACCTCGCTGGCGCCGGCGACGCCGGCCAGCGCGCCGCAGGCCAGCATGGCGACCCACAGCGACTGGCGCGAGGAAAAGCCGGCATAACGCGCGGCCGCCGGCGCCATGCCGCCGACCTGCAGCCGGAAGCCGGCGAAGCTGCGCGACAGGAACAGCCAGCCCAGCGCAGATGCGGCCAGCGCCAGCAGGATGCCGATGTGCAGCCGAGTTCCCTCCAGCAGTATCGGCAGCAGAAATCCTTCGGACAGCAGGCGCGACTGCGGAAAATTATTGCCCTCCGGGTCGCGCAGCGCGCCGTTGACCAGCACGCTGAGCAGCAGCTGCGCGACATACACCAGCATCAGCGAGACCAGGATCTCGTTGGCGTTGAAGCGGTCGCGCAGGAATGCGGTGACGGCCGCCCAGGCCATGCCGCCCAGCATGCCGGCCACCAGCGCCACGGCGATGATCGGCATGCCGCCGCCTTCGCCCTGATCGAAATACAGGGCGGCCGCGCCGCCGGTGATGGCGCCGACCACCAGTTGGCCTTCAGCCCCGATATTGAAGACATTGGCGCGGAAGCAGATCGCGAGACCGACCGCGATCAGCAGCAGCGGCGCGACCTTGACGCCGACCTCCGACCAGCCGCGCAGATCCCTGACCGGCTCGAAGAAAAACATCGATAGTCCGGTCACCGGATTCTTGCCGAGCGCGGCGAACACGATGGCGCCGAACGCTACCGTCAGCAGCACCGCGAACACCGGCGACATCCATGACATCAGCGGCGAGGGGCTCGCCCGGCGTTCGAGCTTAAGCATCGGCCGCCTCCCGCCGCGCCGCCGGGCCGCCGTTCCATAATCCGCTCATCCATTGGCCGATCAGGTCGATCGACGCCGCGGCGCGTCCGACCGACGGCGACATCCTTCCCTTCGCGATCACCATGAGGCGATCCGATATTTCAAACAGCTCATCCAGTTCCTCCGAAATCACCAGCAGCGCGCAGCCGGCATCGCGCAAGGCCACCAGTTCCGCGCGGATCCGGGCGGCGGCGCCGACGTCCACGCCCCAGGTCGGCTGCGCCACGATCAGGACCGCGGGGCTGCGCATGACTTCGCGGCCGACGATATATTTCTGCAGATTGCCGCCCGAGAGGCTGGCCGCGGCCGCCTGCGGTCCGCCCGCCTTGACATTGAAACGTTCGATGACGGTTGCGGCGAGCTGCCCGATAGCGTCGAACCTGATCAATCCGTGGCGCACCGTCGCCTCGGTCTGGTGCGACAGCAGGACGTTTTGCGCGAGGGACAGCTCGGGCACGGCGCCGCGCCCGAGCCGCTCCTCAGGCACGAATCCAAGGCCGCGCGCACGTCGCGCGGCGGCGTCAAGACGGCCGACCGGCTCGCCCCTGAGCCGGATGGCGTCATGCGCGGCGCGGGTGTCTTCTCCCGACAGTGCCGCCAGCAGTTCCTGCTGGCCGTTGCCCGATACGCCGGCGATACCGACGATTTCACCCGCATGCAGCTCGAAACCGATATCCGACAGCGCGGTTGCGAACGGATGGCTTTTGGGCAGCGACAGATTGCGCACCGCCAGCACCTGTTCACCGCGCGCATGCGGGACCGCTTGAATGGTTGGCGGCTCGGTCCCTATCATCATGCGCGACAGGCTGGCGGCGGTCTCCTGCCGCGGATCGCATACACCGGTCACTTTGCCCGCGCGCATCACCGTGCAGGTATGGCACAGCGCGCGTATCTCGTCGAGCTTGTGGCTGATGTACAGAATGCTGCAACCTTCGGCGGCCAGCTTGCGCAAGGTATCGAACAGCTTTTCGACCGCCTGCGGCGTGAGCACCGAGGTCGGCTCGTCGAGGATCAGCAGCTGCGGCTTCGCCAGCAGGGCACGCACGATCTCGACCCGCTGGCATTCGCCTACCGAGAGGGTGTGCACATGACGTTGCGGCTCCAGCGCGAGCCCGTATCGCCGGGCCGTCGCTTCGATTTGCCTGCCCAGGTCATCGAGCTTGATGCCTGCCGGCAGGCCGAGCGCGATATTCTCGGCCACGGTCAGCGTGTCGAACAGCGAGAAATGCTGGAACACCATCGCAATGCCGAGCTGGCGCGCGGCGGCCGGGCTGGCGATGTGCACTTCGCGGCCATTCCAGATGATGGTTCCCGCATCCGGCTTGACCGCGCCGTAGATGATCTTCATCAGCGTCGATTTGCCGGCGCCGTTCTCGCCAAGAATGGCGTGGATTTCACCGGGACGCACATCGAGGTCGACGCCGTCGTTGGCGGTGACCGTAGGATATTTCTTGGTGATCTGACGTAGCGTGAGGCGGGTGTCCATGTCGCGTCGGCCGTTCTGTTGATATGGTGGAATCGATTGACACGCAGGCAAATAGTTGCGATCGCGGGTTCAGCTGCCGCGATATGTGGAATAGGCCCACGGCGAAACGACCAGCGGCACGTGATAGTTCTGGGCAGGATCGGCAATGCCGAACGCGATCACGACCCGGTCGATGAATCGCGGTTCCGGCAGCGCGACGCCCTGGCTGGAAAAATAATCGCCGGCGGCGAATACCAGCTCATAGCGGCCGGCGCGCATGTCGCCGCCTTGCAGCAGCGGCGCATCGCAACGGCCATCCTCATTGGTCACGGCGCGCCGCAGCAGCGTCCGGTCCGCGCCGGAAACCTCGTACAGTTCGACCGCGACGCCGGCGCCGGGCTTGCCCTGGGTGATATCGAGAACGTGGGTGCTGAGTTTTCCCATTCATGTCTCCCGCATGAGCAGGCCGCGGCCCAAAAGGTTAACAGGATCAGACTTCATCGATATGGAATGTGCTGCCGATTCATCAAGCCGAGCATTCTATCTCCCAACGCGCTTTGGCGTTTGCATGGCGCAAGAATTTTTCGGCGGCGCGGCATCCGTGGACGTGTCTTTTTACCAATTCGCATCGAGACGCCGCATGGGATAGCTGTATCCTTGCATGCATACCGGGCATCATCCTTGCGATATAGCGCAACGAATGGCCGATGTTAGGCTATGGTATCGAAGGAAAAGAACCATCGTCGGAGGCAGAGTGACTCAACCCATTCGTTTTTTCCATCGCGGCGCGATCCGGACGGTAAGCGATGCATCACCGACGCGCACCGTCCTGCAGCACCTGCGGGAAGATCTGCGCTGCACCGGCACCAAGGAAGGCTGCGCGGAAGGCGACTGCGGCGCCTGTACCGTGGTGATCGGCGAACTGAAGGACGGCGGGGTCGAACTGAAGGCCATCAATTCCTGCATCCAGTTCCTGCCGGCGCTTGACGGCAAGGCGCTGTTCACGGTGGAGGATCTGAAGCGGCCGGACGGTGAACTGCATCCGGTGCAGCAGGCAATGGTGGAATGCCACGGTTCGCAATGCGGCTTCTGCACCCCGGGCTTCGTGATGTCGCTCTGGAGCCTGTACCTGAAGCAGGAAGGAAAGCGGCAGCCACTGCAACGCCGGCAAATCGACGACGCCCTCTCCGGCAACATGTGCCGCTTCACCGGTTACCGTCCCATATTCGTTGCCGCGAAGCGCATGTGCTAGCTTCCTGCGGCGGCTTTCGACCGGCAGGCTCTGGTGAAATCCCTGCAGGTGAT
>JAQGLQ010000320.1 GCA_028292785.1 Noviherbaspirillum sp.
TATATAGATGTACACGACGATGAGCATGGTCACCAGGATCGGATATGCCAAGCCGCCGATGATCGCCGAACGGATCTGATGCCCCGATGTGGCGAATCCGATCACCGATTTGAGCGCGATGGCGAGCTCGCCGGAATCCTCGCCCGCGCTGAGGATCATCAACTCGACCGGCGGCACCCAACCCTCCAGCGCCTCCGAAAAACGGCTGCCGTTCTGCACCTTGTTCTTCCATTCGGCGAGCGCCACCGCATTGATATCGCCCGGCCGCTGGCCGTTGTCCGACGCGCGCTGGTACAGGTCCTCGAGGATCCGCAACAGCGGCAGGCCAGCCTCCAGCATCTTCTGGATGCGCGCGTACTGCCTGACCCGCCGCGCGCGGCCGAACTGGAATTTCGCCCAGGCACGCTCGACACCCGCCAAATCAAATTGCATCGTCGCCCCCCTGCGTCTGTCCCGTCCACGGCTCGCTATTCCTGACCAGCGGACCGACGACATATTCCGCCATGCGAGGATCGACCAGCCCGGCGGCCACCTTTTGCGCCGCATGCCGACGCATGGGCACGCCGCCGGTCTCTATCCAATACTGGTTCGCCGCATCCTTTTCCCCTGCCCGGATCAACTCGAAGAACCGCCGGTCCGGCAAAATCACTTCTGCCACCACGGTACGGCCGATCGTGCAATTCCCCCTGCAATGCTCGCAGCCAGTCCCGGCCAGGAAGATTTCATCGGGCGATTTTCCGGTCGCATCCAGCACGCGCCGGTATGCCGCGGGGGTAAGCGCCTCGGCGTGTGATGCAAGGTTTTTCTTGCAATGCGGGCACAGCAGTTTCACGAGGCGCTGGCAAATGAGGCAGTTGATCAAGGAAGAATCGGCGATCATGTTCATTGGCAGCCCGAGGTCGACCAGCCGGTCGATGATCGCCCGCGCGCTGTTGGCGTGCACCGTGGTCCATAACTGGTGTCCTGTCATCGCCGCCCTGAGCGACAACTGCGCCGAAGCATGGTCGCGGATTTCGCCGATCATGATGACGTCCGGATCCAGTCGCATGGCGTTGGCGATCGCTTCGGAAAACACACTGCTGCGTTCGGTTTCGCCCGTTGCGCCCCGCACCGGCGTCTGGACCGTTCCCTCGATCGGGTACTCGGGCGGGTCTTCGACCGTGACGATGCACTGCCGCCCCTCGCGTTCCTTGACCTGGCCCGCCAGTAATCGTTGCAGTGTGGTCGACTTGCCCGATCCAGTCGGGCCGCCGATGATATTCATGCCGCTCGGCAGCTCCTTGACCGACTGCAGCATGCGCGTCTGCGCTTCCGAGAATCCCAGGATCTGCGGATCGTAGGACTCGCCCGCATCGTTATACAGCAGTCGCAGCACCATGACCGCACCGTCGACGGTCGGCGCGGTGGCGATACGCACACCGTGCAATTCTTCCGGCAGCTTGTCGCGGTCGCCGATGCGCGCATCCTGTCTTTCATTCGGCTTGTAGGATGTGTCGGACACATCGGTCATCGCTCCGTACAGCGTGCTGAGCAGCCGCTCTCCATATTCACGGCTGTAGCCGACCACGCGCGTGAGATCGTTGTGAATGCGGAAGTAAATATCGGTATTGAACTTGCGTACCCGGATATGGATATCGGATGCATGCTCGCGGCATGCGCGCATCAGCAACTGCTTGGCATTGCGCTGCATCTGCGTGTGGTCGACCTTTTCGCCGCCGCCACGCGAATACAGCCGTTCGATCACCTCGTTGCTTACCTGGATCAGCTTATATTTCCAGCCAAGCCGGTTCAACCGGAAGATGTAGGACTGCACATGCGGATTCAGCGACTGGCCCTCAGCAACCAGCACGCGACCATCGGACAGGTGGCACAGATGCTTGCGAGCGTCCGCGCTGGCGGTAAACTCGCCATTGTCGTCGGTCAGGACCGCGACGCCGCTGAAGTCGAATTCATCTGCCGGCTGCATCATGCCTATTCCATTTATTTACGCGCGGGTCCGCCGGTGGCTCCCGGAGGCGACGCGACGATCGTCATGCCGGAAGGCGCCGCCGGCTGAAACGGCTGCACCGCGGAGGGAGGGACGCCGGGATAGCGCACAGCGGAGTTCGCTCCATCGAGTGGCCGCTCCGCCGTTCTGAGAAGATCGGAATGCGTGATGGACGGATTGACGCGCACGGTAACCGGGCGGCCCTTGCCCTGCTGGTAGATCACCTCGCCCGGTTTGATGCCGACGATCCGTATGTTTTTTCCGATGACGTCGCCCTGCTTGACATCGCGGGTCGCGCCGTTCTCGAGCAGGATCGTGGCATACAAGGTCGGCCCGATTCCTTCGATCGCTTGCACGGCGAACAATGCGGACGCCGGGGGCGGCGCGACGCTCGTTCCCACGTTGTTCGCCAGATCAAGCTGCCGCTGCAGCGCGGCGACCTGTCCCTGCGCTTCAAGCCGCTTTGCCTTGGCTTTCAGGATCGTTGTTTCTTCGCCAAGCTTCAGCAACTCTTCAACTGTCTGATCGGCGCTTGCGGCGCCGGATACAAGCGTGGCCGCCGCGAGCAGAACCGCCGCCGTCGCATGTTTCCTAATTCGCATAGATCGTTCCTTCCATCTGCCATTCGCCGTTCTGATATGCGATCTTCTCGATGCGTATGCCGGGCCTGTCGATCGCCGCCACGACCGGCACAGGATTGAGCGTGCCGAGCAGAACGGTAAACGCTTGTTGTTGCCATGCTCTCTGCGGTTGACCGCCCGAAGCACCGAACCGGAATTCAAATCCCGCCGTGCGAAAGAAGGTCGCCATGCCGACCAGCTGCGAGTGCAACTCGCCGAGCGTGTCGTCGCCGCCGCCTTCAAGCGCAAGAGGCGCACTGTAATTTGCCTTGCCGCCAACGAGGTCGACGTTGGCTGCGGGCACGGCGCTCAGGACACTGGCAGGATTGGCCCACGTATCTCCAATCCATTGATATGAAACGGAGGACGGGGTACACACAAACTGGCCCAGCTGCCATGCACCGAGCGAGATATATTTGAATTCGCGTATGCAGGCTTGCGCGAATGCCTGCGGCGCCGGTTTTGGCACCCATGGATTGATGGACTTCGGCGTGCCTTGGCCGCCCGCCAGCGCAGCCTCTTCAGCCGCGCGGCGGGCTGCCTCGGCTGCCGCTGCCTCGGCCTTGCGCGCCTGGTCCCACTTGTAGTAGCCGTAGCTGCTACCCGCCAGCGCCAGCGCGAGCGCCGCAATCGCGCCGAAACGCCGATAGACGCCACGCGAACCTTCGAAATTGATCTGCTTGAGGATGAAGGGCTTCTTGATATCGATGGCGCCCGATTTTTTTCGGGGCAGCATCTCATCGAGCGCACGCACCTGAAAATGATCGATTCCCCAATTCTTAAACGACGCATCCCCGAAGACCACGTCCCACTCGCCCATCTCGAAATCTTTTTCGAGCTGCTCGAGGACTTCCGCTCTGGTGCCGATGAAGTCACCTTGCGGCAGGATGACAGAATCGCGTATCGCGATATAGAGCCATCTGTGATCCGGCAATTCGAATGCGCCAATGCAGCTTGCCGTCATCTGCGCCGAGTGCACGCGTTCCTGCAGAAACCGCGACGCGATGACGGCGGCAATGGAAGCCGCGCCCGTTACGCCACCTTCGGATGAATCGGCAAATCCCGCCTGCGCTACGCCTCCCTGCGCATGCAGCGTCACCATCAAGTCAAAGCGCAGTTCCTTCGCGATATCAGCTGCCTCCTCCGCGAGCGCCGTTGGTCTGGACAGCGATTGCCAGAGCAGCCCGGCGATGAACCTCTGGCTGCCGATACCGAAGACCTGTGGCGTAGAACGCCTGAATGCGGAGTTGTTCACGGCGATTCGCTTCCCAGCAATGCGGGCGTGATGATGACCACGAAAATCTCCTTCGACGATTTCGCTCTTTGCGCGCCCATCAACAGGTTGGAGGAGTGACCGACGCCTTCATGATCGACATTGCCGTCGGTTTGCTCGAAGCCGGAAATCACCAGCGTTTCCCCCGAGCGCATCGCGACTCTCTGCAAGAAGTTGCGCGTATCGACCTGCGGCGTCTGTATGGAATTGCCGCCGGAACTCACGGTCGCTATGCCGCGCAGTACCGACAAGCCGGCCGACAGCTGCAGCATGACGGTGCCGTTGTCGAGCACGTGCGGCAGGATGGTCATGTTGACGCCCGTGGTGACCGTTCCCGGCGTCAGACTGGTTGCAGCTCCCACGTTTGCTGCAAAGGTAACCTGCGAAGACGCGAGATAAGTCGTCTGCTGGGCGACCAGTACGGGTACGGGCTGATTGTTCAATGCCATTACCGCGAGGGCCGTTTCGCGACGCACCTTCCCTTGCGTCGACAACGCATTGATCAAAATCTCGCTGCCGGCCCATTTGCTGGACGCCGTATCGAGCACGGATGCCGAGAATGACGGCGTACCCGCCTCGGCGGCGAACGCGTTTTTAACGCCGAACCGGTTATACGCTGTCTGATATACCGAATTCCAGTTGATGCCATAGCTATCCGAATCGCTCAGGGTCACGCCGAGCACTGTCACATTGACGACTACCTGCTTCGTCAGCGATCGGTTTTCGGAATCCACATATCTGGCGATGCGATCCAGCACATCCGGCAAATCGGTGATGGTGATGGTACCCGTGGCCGGAGAAGCCGCGAGCTTGCCCGCCGATGACAACATGCTGGAAACGGCCTTTTCGACATTCCCCCAGACCGACAACTGAGAATCGATATTCAGCTTGTTGTTTCCGCCAGCCCCTTGGTTGTTTCCTCCCCCTTGGCTGCCGCCACCGGCGGACGAAGTACTATTCGCGACCGAGGCACTCAGCAAGGCCTCCCCCGGGACGGCAT
>JAQGLQ010000045.1 GCA_028292785.1 Noviherbaspirillum sp.
CGCGGGCAGCGGCTTGCTGAAAAGATAGCCCTGCCCCTGATCGCAGCCGTGAGCGCGCAGATAATTCATCGCCTGCTCCGATTCGATGCCTTCGCCGACCACCTTCAGGTTCAGGCTGCGGCCGAGCGCGATGATGGCTTCCGTGATCGACTGGCTCGGCTGATGGTTGCAGATCTGGCTGATGAAAGAGCGGTCGATCTTCAGCTTGTCGAGCGGCAGGCTGCTGAGATAGCTGAGGCTGGAGTAGCCGGTGCCGAAATCGTCCAGCGCGATCCGGATGCCCATCGACCGGATCTTGTGCAGCGTCGCGATGGTTTCAGGGAGGTTATCCATGACCATGCTTTCCGTCACCTCGATCTGCAGGCATTCCGGATCGATGCCCGATTCTTCGACGGTGGCCGCGAGATGCGATGCGAAAGCGCGCTGGCGGAACTGGGTCGGCGACACGTTGATCGCGATGCTGACCGGAGGAAGTCCCGCATTGCGCCAATGGGTGTGCTGGCGGCAGGCTTCTTCCGCCACCCAGTCGCCGAGCCGGTTGATCAGGCCGGCGGATTCCGCCACCGGGATGAATTCTTCCGGGCTCCATAGTTTGCCGTTGGAACCCGGCAGCCGTATCAGCGCCTCGGCGCTGATCAGCTGACCGTTTTCGATGTCGATGATCGGCTGGTAGAACAGCGCCATGCCGTTGGTATCGATGGCATCCTTCAGATGAATCTCGAGACGCAATCGATCATTGGCGCGCTCATCCAGGCCCGGGGTATAAGTGCGGAAGTTGTTGCGACCGCTGTTCTTCGCCGAATACATGGCGAGGTCGGCGTAGCGGATCAGCGTTTCCAGATCGCCGGAATGCGCGGGGAACAGGCTGATGCCGATCGAGGACGATAGCGCAAGCTGCATGGTATCGATCTCGAACGAGCGCGCGATTTCGAGCAGGATATTGCGCGCCACCGTCGCCGCCGCATGCGGGGAAGCGATATGGGGCAGCACCACGATGAATTCATCGCCGCCGAGGCGGCAGACGATATCCTCCTTCCGGGTGCAGGCCAGGAGACGGCGCGCGACTTCCTGCAGCACCTTGTCGCCCATCTCGTGGCCGTAGAAATCATTGATCGGATTGAAGCGGTCGAGATCGATGAACAGCACGGCGCCGCCGTCACCGGTACTCTCGGACATCGCCAGCAGATGGCTGCAATATTCGAACAGCAGCGAGCGGTTGGGAAGGCCGGTCAGGCTGTCATGCTGCGAGGCTTCGCGGACCATCCTTTCGGAATTCTTCCGTGCGGTGATATCCATGGTGCAGCCTACGTGCCGTATCGGAAGACCCTCTTCATCGAAGAACACCTGTCCCTTCGCCGCGATCCAGCGCTCGGCCCCGTTCTTTCCCGTGAGCGTGCGATATTCGGCGTCGTAGCGTCCGCCGCTGCCCGGTTTGAATGCCGCCTCGACCCGCTCGCGCGTACGCGCGCGGTCATCCTTGTGCATGCAGGCGTAAAAAATCTCTTGCGTGACGACGGCATCCGCATCCAGCCCGAAGTATTCCTTCATGCGCTTGTTCCAGACCATCTCGCCGGTCTGGGGATAGTAGTCGTACTGGCCGAGTTCGGCCGCTTCGGTCGCGAGACGAAGCTTTTCCATGCTCTTGATCAGCGCATCTTCTGCGTTCTTGCGCGCGGTGATGTCGGTCGCCAGAAACAGCGCACCGATACGCTCGCCCTCGAAGTACAGCGGCGACGTGGTACATGATGCGGTGAAAGTCGAGCCATCCTTGCGGAATAGGGTCCACACGAAATCGCGTTCGGTCTCGCCATAGGCGGCCGCGCGATACACCTTGCATTGTTGCAGCGGGAAAGGCGAACCGTCGGGATGATGATGAATCTTTTCGCGAATGCAGTGCCCGAAAATTTCTGCATCGGCAAACCCGAATACTCTGCGGGCTTCGGGATTCTGGTAAGTGATGTTGCTTTCGATGTCGGTGACGAAGATGGAATCTGCAGCTTGCTCGGCAATGCTTCGATAAACTTCTAGACTCTTGCGCATGGGTAAGAAAACCGGAACTGACGAAAACAGAATTCGACAGTTGTGCGTTCTGATTAGTTCGCAATGGCAAAGAACTTGCTGGTTTTTAACGTGCGGCTTGGTCGCTCAACGCATGTTCCAGTTGGGAAAGATCGAAAGGCTTCGGCAACAAAGTGAAATGAAAATCGACCTTGTCCGCCACCAGATAACCATACCCCGACGCAAAAATGATCTTGATCTTCGGATCCTGCTGCACGGCGACTGCTGCCAAGTCGGTGCCGGACATGCCCGGCAGGTTGATATCGGCGATAAGTACGTCGATATCCAGTGTCTTCAAGGGGGCGACGGCTTCTTCCGCGGACGCTACGCAATGCACCTCGTGTCCGAGAATGGACAGCATTTCACAGAGTAGCTCCCGGGAGTGTCGATGGTCTTCCACGGCGAGAATACGTAGCGACGAAGTTGGCATTGCTAACAAAGTTAATGAATGGACAATAGGTGCGAAGAGGCATTGCAGGACAGATCCGCCGCAGTCCGGGCGCCATGCAGGAAAATCGTGTAACGACAGTAACTATGCTGTCTTTCATGATTAGTGCCGTCGCCCTTGATCGTCGGGGGATCATTATTCTGATGCAGTTGTGTAACTATTCCAAACGATTAAATGCATGAAGTGGCCGTGATTTGATATAGCTCAAATCTAAATTCCATCGAGAAACTTAAAAATAGTCATGACCCGCTTGATAAGAACTCATCGACATGGCCTCGGATCGAATTGATGCTCGATCAACTACAAGGAGACCTGCCATGCATTCCGAGACCGACACCGATGCCTTGCGCGCTTTGCTGAAAGAAGTTGAAACCGTGATGGAAGTGCTCGAGGACGAAGAGATGAACGCAGTGCCGCAGGAAGATCCGCTGCGGGAGAAAGCGCATGGTTTGGGGGTGGTCGTTGGGGAAAAGACGACATTTGGCGAACTGCATGATGCTATTGAGCGCAGGATTGCCGAAGGCGTGAGGCGGTAGGGTTTCCAGTGCTAGTTAGACGATTCTGTATAACGGTGTAGCGCCCCGTCAGGTCGAGGAGCAACGAAGCAGATTGCGCTGCGCATTTCTCCGCGTACCTAACAGATTCGTTTATTGAGATTAGTACGTCAGCTTCAGCGTCCCGTCACTCCACCGTGACCGACTTCGCCAAATTCCGCGGCTTGTCCACATCCGTCCCCCGCGCCAGCGCCGTGTGATATGCAAGCATCTGCAGCGGCACCACATGCAGAATCGGCGACAGATCCCCGTAATGCTCCGGCAGCCGCACCACATGTAATCCCTCACTGGGCGCGATCTGCGAATCCGCATCGGCGAACACATACAACTGCCCGCCGCGAGCCCGCACTTCCTGCATGTTGGATTTCAGCTTCTCGATCAGGGTGTCGTTCGGCGCAACCGTCACCACCGGCATCTCCTCTGTGACCAGCGCAAGCGGGCCGTGCTTGAGCTCGCCCGCCGGATATGCTTCGGCGTGGATGTAGGAGATTTCCTTGAGCTTCAATGCGCCTTCCAGCGCGATCGGATAATGCAGGCCGCGACCGAGGAACAGCGCGTTTTCCTTGCGTGCGAAGCTCTCGGCCCAGGCGATGATTTGCGGTTCCAGCGCCAGCACGCTTTGCAGCGCGGTGGGCAGGTGGCGCAGATTCTTCAGGTGACTGCGCTCCTGTTCGTCGCTCAGCTTGCCGCGCAGCTTGGCCAGCGTCAGTGTGAGCAGGAACAGCGCGGTCAGCTGGGTGGTGAATGCCTTGGTGGAGGCGACGCCGATCTCGGCGCCTGCGCGGGTCAGATAGGACAGGCTGGTTTCCCGCACCATCGCCGAAGTGGGGACGTTGCAGATCGCCAGCGAATGCTTGTGGCCGAGTTCCTTGGCGTACTTGAGCGCGGCCAGCGTGTCGGCGGTTTCGCCGGATTGCGAGACGACCACGACCAGCGCATGGGGATTGACCGCCGGCTTGCGATAGCGGTACTCGCTTGCGATCTCGACATTGGTCGGAATGCCGGCGATCGATTCGAGCCAGTATTTCGCGGTCATCGCCGAGTAATAGCTGGTGCCACAGGCCAGCACCAGTATTGCGTTGACTTCTTCGAAAATCGCGCGGGCCTTGGTACCGAAGAGTTCCGGCACGAATCCCTGGACGCCTTCAAGCGTGTCGGAAATCGCGCGCGGCTGTTCGAAGATTTCCTTCTGCATGTAATGCCGATAGGGGCCGAGATCGATCGCGCCGGAATAGGCATTCACGGTGTTGACCGTGCGTTCGACCGGCTGATCGTTCTTGTCGGTGATATGGACCGAGTCGCGGCGCACGTCGACGACATCGCCGTCCTCGAGATAGATGATCTGGTCGGTGGTGCCGGCCAGCGCCATCGCATCGGAGGCGAGGAAGTTCTCGCCTTTGCCGATGCCGACCGTCAGCGGGCAGCCGAGGCGGGCCCCGACCACGCGGTCGGGTTCGTCCTTGCAGAACACCGCGATGGCGAATGCGCCGTGCAGGCGCTTGACCGCCTTCTGCACGGTGCGGAACAGGTCGCCGTCATACATGTGGTTGACCAGGTGCGCGACGACTTCGGTATCGGTCTGCGATTCGAACTTGTAGTCCAGCGCCTTGAGTTCGGCGCGCATTTCTTCGTAGTTCTCGATGATCCCGTTATGCACCAGCGCGATGCGCTGCTCACCATCCCGGGTAGCCGAGAAATGCGGATGCGCATTGTTGGTGGCCGGCGCGCCGTGCGTGGCCCAGCGCGTATGTGAAATCCCGGTGGAGCCTTCGAGGCCGGACTGCGCAATCTGGCTGTCCAGTTCGGCCACGCGCGAGACGCTGCGGGCGCGCTTCAAGCCGCCGTTGTGGACCGCGACGCCGCAGGAATCATAGCCGCGGTATTCGAGCCGCTTCAAGCCTTCGATCAGTACAGGGACGATATTCCGTTGCGCTACCGCGCCGACAATGCCGCACATAGTTGTTTTCCTATTTCTTTTGTTTTACCGGCCGTTTCCAGCCGTCGATCGTGATTTGCTTACCTCGCGAGAGCGTAAGCCTCCCTTCCGGCGCATCCTTGGTCAGCGTGGTGCCGGCGCCCAGCGTCGCGCCTTTGCCGACGCGTACCGGCGCCACCAGCTGCGTATCGCTGCCGATGAATGCATCGTCTTCGATGACGGTGCGGAATTTGTTGGCGCCGTCATAGTTGCAGGTGATCGTGCCGGCGCCGATGTTCACGCGCGAGCCGATCGTGGCATCACCGATATAGGCCAGATGATTGGCCTTGCTGTGCGCTGCGACCTGGCTGTTTTTGACTTCGACGAAATTGCCGATGTGGACGTCTTCCGCAAGTTCTGTGCCGGGACGCAGCCGCGCATACGGCCCGATGATCGACCCGGCGCCGATGACCGCGTCTTCGATGTGGCAGAACGGCTTGATGCCGGCGCCACGCGCGATTCGCGCATCCTTGATCACGCAGTTCGCGCCTATTGTCGCGCCATCCTCGATTTCCACCTTGCCTTCGAAAACGCAGTTGACATCGATGCTGACGTCGCGGCCGCAGGTCAGCGTGCCGCGTATATCGATGCGCGCGGGATCGGCCAGCGTCACGCCCTGTTCGAGCAGCCGGTTTGCGAGGTTGCGCTGATGAACGCGTTCGAGTTCGGCCAGCTGCACCTTGCTGTTGACGCCGAGCGTTTCCCATACGGCGGACGGCTGGGCCGAAACCACAGGCACGCCATCGGCCACGGCGCGGGCCACAATGTCGGTCAGATAATATTCGCCCTGCGCATTGTTGTTCGACAGCGTGGTCAGCCACTGCTTGAGGCGGGCGGTGGGCGCGACCAGGATGCCGGTATTGATTTCGCGAATTTCGCGCTCGGCCGGCGTCGCATCCTTTTGCTCCACGATGCTGACGATCTCGCCTTGCCGGCGGACGATGCGGCCATAGCCGGTCGGGTCGTCCAGTTCGATTGTCAAAATCGCCAACTTATTCTTGCCGGCACTGTCCAACAATTGCTTGAGCGAATTGGAGGTCGTCAGGGGCACGTCGCCATACAGGACAAGCGTCGGAGCATCGTCATTCAGATGCGGCACGGCCTGCATGACGGCATGTCCGGTGCCGAGCTGCGGTTCCTGTTTCGCAAAGGCGATGTCGGGAGCCTTGACCGTGTCGACCACGGTTTCTCCGCCGTGGCCATAGATGACGCACAACGTGGATGGAGAAAGCTCGCGCGCGGTATCGATGACGTGGGACAGGAGAGGCTTTCCGGCGAGGGGATGCAGTACCTTCGGCAGCGCGGATTGCATCCGCTTTCCCATACCGGCTGCAAGAATGACAACGTTCATAGGCGATTATTTGAAGTGGTGCAAAATATTATCATGCGACATTACCGTACTTTCGCAGTAAAAGTTGCGCTTTTTGCGTTTGTGATGGTCCTTGCCGGCTGTAGCGCCATACGGCTCGGCTATAGCAACGGGGAGAGTGTCGTCTTCTGGTGGTTGAACAGTTATGTCGATGTCGAGGCCGATCAGCAGCCGTGGGTGAAAAGGCATATCGCCAATCTGCTCGCATGGCATCGCTCGACCCAGCTTGAACAGTACGCGAACCTGCTGGCCCGCATTCAGAAGCAGCTTCAAGGCAATGTCACGCCCGCCGATGTCCTGAACGAATACGGCAAGATCAAGCACAGCGCGCTGGTGCTGGTCGACAAGGCCGTGCCGGAACTGGCCGATCTTGCCGTCTCGCTCCATCCGCAGCAGATCGCGAATATCGAAAAAAAATTCGCTTCAAATAACGAAAACTATCGTAAAGAGAATATGCGTGACGATCTTGAGCGGCGTCAACTCGACAGATACAAGAAATTGATGAAGCAGGCCGAGTACTGGTTTGGCGATTTCAGTCCCGACCAGGAGGCGCAGATCCGCATCGCATCGGATGCGCGGCCGCTCAACCGCGAGCTTGAACTGGAGATGCGCAAGAAGCGCCAGCAGGAAGTGATCGCGATGCTGAAGAAGGTGCGCAACGAGAAGCTCGACCAGAAGGCGACGACGGGCTTGATGAAAGAATACATGGACGACGTGCTCGATTATTTCGGCCGCCCGGAGCACAAGGCGTTTGCCGACGCGTCGCAAAACGCATCGGCGCACACGATCGCGCTGATCATCAACATGACCGATGAGACGCAGAGGGCGCATGCGCGCAAGCGCTTGCAAAAGTGGATCGACGACTGCCGCGCGCTCGCGGCGCAGGGCGCCAATGATGCGCGCCGATAGTGCAGCGGTGCTTCAGGCTTCCGGATCGCTGAAGCGAATGATGTTCGGCGCCGGCGTCGCGCACGGCTCTTCATCGAACGCGATATCCCCGTTCGGCGACGCTTCGCCCGTCGCCTTCAGATCAGTGAAACCGAACAGGTTCCTGTCCATCAGATGCGACGGGACCACGGTCGACAGCGCCGAGAAAGTACTCTCGACGCGGCCGGGGAATTTCTTCTCCCATTCGCGCAGCATCGCCTTGAGCTGTTTGCGCTGCAGGTTTTCCTGGCTGCCGCACAGGTCGCAGGGAATGATGGGAAATCCCTTTACATCGGCATAGCGCTCGAGATCCGCTTCCTTCACATAGGCCAGGGGGCGGATGACGATATGCTTGCCGTCGTCCGATTGCAGCTTGGGCGGCATGCCCTTCAGCTTCGCGCCGAAGAACATATTGAGGAAGAAAGTCTCGAGTATGTCGTCGCGATGATGCCCGAGTGCGATCTTGGTGGCGCCCAGCTCATCGGCGACGCGATACAGGATGCCGCGACGCAGGCGCGAGCACAGCGCGCAAGTGGTCTTGCCTTCAGGGACGACGCGCTTGACGATGCTGTAGGTATCCTGATTTTCGATATGAAAGGGCACGCCGGCCTTGGTCAGGTATGCCGGCAGGACATGCGCCGGAAAGTTCGGCTGCTTCTGATCCAGATTGACCGCGATGATGTCGAAATGAATGGGCGCGCGCTCGCGCAGCGTCAGAAGAATGTCGAGCAGGCCGTAGCTGTCCTTGCCGCCGGACAGGCACACCATCACCTTGTCGCCGTCCTCGATCATGTTGAAGTCGCCGATGGCCTGGCCGACCAGGCGGCACAACCGCTTGTGCAGCTTGTTGTTCTCGTAGGCGATTTTTTCGGCCTGCTTGCTTCCGGCAACGGCTTGCGCCGCTTCTCCCGCGGGCATCTCGTTGATCACATCGCTCATCGCGTTCCCCTGTTCAGGACTTGACATGAAAGACTTCGACGCCCACGGACTCGCAGTCCGGATAGACGTCCGGCTTCTCGGTTGACACCCGCACCGCGCGCACCTTCGGATGCGCGAGCATCTCGCGC